>CAYNPP010000046.1:6251-10909 GCA_964399095.1 uncultured bacterium
ATAGCCCAAGCATCACTAGACGCCTCTATAAATTATTCAAAGGAGCGCGAACAATTTGGAAAACCTATTTCTGCGAATCAGGGCATTCAGTTCAAGTTAGCAGACATGGCAATGGAAATTGAGGCTGCAAGATTACTTATTTATAAGGCAGCTGTTTCTAAAGACTTAGGAGAGAGCTACGGGCATTTAGCCTCAATGGCTAAGGTGTATGCGTCTGAAGTGGCGATGAAATCATCCACTGCATGTGTTCAGATACATGGTGGATATGGATATATAAAGGAAAGCGGAGTAGAACGTTTAATGAGGGATGCTAAAATTACTCAGATATATGAAGGGACATCTGAGATTCAAAGAGTTGTTATTGCAAGAGAGTTGCTTAAGTAGAATGATATTTGAAGAAATTCTAAGCAGAGGTCACGAGCAGATATCATACTTCAATGATCCAACACTTGGTCTTAAAGGAATAGTTGCTATTCATAATACAGTACTTGGGCCAGCTCTAGGTGGATGTAGAATGTGGAATTATAAAACTGAAAAAGATGCATTGATTGATGTTTTACGTTTATCAAAAGGAATGACCTACAAAGCAGCTATAGCAGGACTAAATTTAGGAGGAGGGAAAGCTGTCATTATTGGTGACCCTAAATCAGATAAATCCGAATCACTATTTAGATCTTTTGGTCGGTTTATAGAGGGACTAGGAGGAAGATATATAACAGCTGAAGATGTAGGGACATCAATTAAAGACATGGACAATGTAAGAATGGAAACAAAGTACGTTACAGGAATTTCAAAATCTTTAGGTGGTAGCGGAGACCCCTCTCTTTTAACTGCATTTGGAACATACCTTGGAATTAAAGCATCGGTTAAACATAAACTAAAAAAAGATTCTTTAGATGGACTAACTATATCGATACAGGGGCTGGGAAGCGTTGGAATGGAGCTTGTTAAATATCTTTCAAATGACGGAATGAAAATTATTGGATGCGATATAGATAATAATCTAGTTGATGAAGCTCTTAATAAATATTCAATTACTCCAGTTGATACAGATAGAATCTATGATGAGGATGTAGATATATACGCACCATGCGCGTTAGGGGCCACCGTCAATGATGAAACTATTCCCAGATTAAAATGCTCTATTATTGCAGGTGCAGCTAATAATGTTTTAAAAAATCCAGAAAAACACAGCAAGCTATTAATGAAAAAGGGAATTCTCTATGCTCCTGATTATGCCATTAATGCGGGTGGATTAATAAATGTTTACAATGAACTTGAAGGATATAATAGAGATCGTGCATTCAGTCAAGCTGAATCTATATATGATATACTGATGGATATATTTTATAGGTCAGAGAAAGAGAGCATCCCTACAACTATTGCATCAGATATTAAGGCTGAGGAAAGAATACATAAAATAGCAAGCTTAAAATCCTTTTATTTACCAAACAGAAGACAAACTATTTTAAAAGGTAGATAGTGTCAGAATTTAATATAATGGATAGAAACGAAAAAAGAAGCGCTAGGCTTCTTGCATTGCAGTTGATTTATGCAAATGAAATTTCTAAGATAACGCTAAAAAAGTTTTCCAAAGAAATTTTTAATATTTCATCAGAACTAGGGAATTCATATGATAAGCATGAGTTACTATCTAAGTTAGATATACAAATTGAAATGGCGCTTTCTATTTTACCTGATTCTCATAAAGATATTATTAAAAAGGCTAGAATGCTAATGGATGATAAAGAAAAAAATGAGATAGAAAAAGAAATTAAAAAAATGCAAAGACAGCTAAATATATTTAAAAAAAATATTCAAAATTATGGAGTTGATCTCGCTTCTATGACAGTACAAAAATACGAATCTCTTGATGAGGAAATAATATCTCGATCAAAAAATTGGGACTCCAGCAGGATCACTTTGATGGATAAATTGATACTAAGAATGGTTATAGCAGAAATCCTATATATTGACCATGTCCCCCCAAAAGTTTCAATAGCTGAAGGCATTGAAATAGCAAAAATAATGAGTACAGATGATAGCAGCGCATTTGTAAATGGGATATTAGATTCATTCTATAATGACTGGACAAGTAAAAAGGAAGAAGCTAACTAGAAGAATTATGGCAATAATCTCAAATATACTAAAAGGAATCTTTGGGGATAAACCTTCAAAGGATAGAAAACTAATCTGGCCTATAGTTGAAAGCATTAATGTGTTTCAAGAAAAATTAACGGAGAAAAGTGATGAACAACTAAAGGAAATTTATAAAAATTTCAAAATTGAATTATCAGATATAATTAAATTAAATAAAAAAGAATTATCATCCTCAAATCTATCAGAAGAAGAGTTAGATGATAAGCTATATGAAATTGAGAAAAAATTTCTTGATGATAAGTTAATTGAAGTTTATGCGGTTGTGAAAGAATCCTCAAAAAGATTACTGAACACTAATTTTACGGTAATGGGTCAAGCAATGGTATGGGACATGGTTCACTATGATGTACAGCTTATGGGCGGCATTGTGCTGCATCAAGGGAAAATATCTGAAATGAAAACAGGAGAAGGTAAAACCTTGGTATCAACTCTCCCGCTCGCATTGAATGCATTAACTACTAGAGGAGTTCATGTTGTAACAGTAAATGAATATCTTGCAGAAAGGGATAGCCAGTGGATGGGGCATTTATTTAGTTTCCTTGGAATTAGCGTAGGATGCATTTTTAATCAGATGCCAAGAGATAAAAAGAAAGAAGCTTACGCATGCGATATAACCTATGGAGTGAACAGCAGATTTTGTTTTGATTATCTAGAGGATAATATGTCCTATAGATCTGAAGACCAGGTGCAAAGGAATCATGTTTTTGCTGTTGTAGATGAAGTTGATTCAGTTCTGATTGATGAAGCTAGGACCCCCATGATATTATCTGGCCAATCAGATTTTTCTTCGTCAAATCAACGATTTAATGATTGGCGGAATAAAATCGAGTCCCTTATCAGAGAACAGAATAGTTTAGTTACTAAGCTTGTATCAGAAGCAGAAGAGTTGTTAGAGCAGAACGATAAAGAGGAAGCAGGAGTAAAATTATTAATGTCCTCAAGAGGGTCTCCAAAAAATAATAAACTACTTAAACTGCTACAGCAGACAGGAATCAAACAGCTGATTACCACTACAGAAAATAATTTTTTAAGAGAGAAAAAAATACCCGAGATTGATGAAAAATTGTACTATAGTATTGATGAGAAAAGTGAGATTATAGATTTATCTGATATAGGAAGAGAAAAATTATCACCATCTAATCCTGAACAGTTTGTAATTCCTGATATAGGAGAAATTTTTCATGATATAGAGAACAAAGAAATTTCATCAAAAGAAAAATTGGCTCTTAAAGAAGAAGCACAGTCCCTTCATGCAGAAAGAAGTGATATCATACACACAATAAATCAACTCTTACGGGCATATTCACTAATGCAAAGAGATGTTGATTATATTGTTCAAGAGGGGAAAGTTCTTATTGTCGATGAGCATACTGGAAGAGTAATGCATGGGAGAAGATTCTCTTCAGGGTTGCATGCGGCCATTGAATCAAAAGAGCGAGTTACAATAGAAAAAGAATCTCAAACAATGGCTCAGATTACAGTCCAAAATTATTTTAGAATGTATGAAAAGTTAGCTGGCATGACTGGGACAGCTGTTACTGAGGCCGGAGAGTTTATGCAGATATACGGTTTAGATGTAGTAGAGATAGATACAAATGAATCAATTATCCGTAATGATCATGAGGATATGATTTATAAAACAAAGAAAGAGAAGTATGATGCCTGCATAGAAAAAATAAAGGAACTATTTTCAAAAGGCCAGCCAGTACTTGTAGGGACAACATCTGTTGAAGAATCAGAAACATTAGCAAGAATGCTCAAAAAAACTAAAATTCCACATAATGTTCTCAATGCAAAACAGCATCAGAGTGAGGCAGAAATAATTCAGAGAGCAGGCCAAAAATCATCTGTAACCATTTCAACAAACATGGCTGGAAGAGGAACAGATATCAAGCTATCTAATGAATCACGTGAAGCAGGTGGATTATTTATACTAGGAACTGGAAGACACGAATCAAGAAGAATAGACCTTCAGCTTAGAGGGCGATCTGGAAGGCAGGGAGACACAGGAGAATCAGTTTTTTTCCTAAGCCTTGAAGATGATTTAATGAGGTTATTTGGATCAGATAGAATAGCAAAGGTCATGGATAGAATGGGTATAGAAGAAGGTGAAGTGATTACTCATTCTATGGTAACAAAATCAATAGAAAGAGCTCAGAAAAAAGTAGAAGCAAGAAACTTTAGTATAAGAAAACACCTCCTTGAATATGATGATGTAATGAATAGTCAAAGAGAACTTGTCTACGAGAGAAGAAGCTATGCCTTACACAATGATGATGTCTCATCATTATTTAGTAGTATAATAAACGAATATTTAAATGAAACAATTTCCCACCATTCGAGCGGCACAGAAAATTTAAAGGATTCGAGTTGGGATGAATTATCATTAGAAATTTTAGATTCCTTTGGAATTGATATTTCTAATAAAGAAGGAAAATTTTCTCAGTCAACTGAATTAATTAAGTTTATTTTGGAAGAATCAAAGAAAATTCTTGAAT
>CAYNPP010000047.1:0-10818 GCA_964399095.1 uncultured bacterium
ATTGATAGAATTAATACAAATTCATACTTTGATCTTTCCCCAGCTAAAGATGATTATTTCCCAATAATTATTTTTTCACATGGATTTGAAGGATGGAGATCACAGAATACCACGCAAATACAAGAGCTGGTTAGCCATGGATATGTTGTTTTCAGCGTTGACCATACACACGATGCACTAATTACCATTTTTGAAGATGGCACATTTGTAAAGTCTGCAAAAAAATATTGCAAGGGATGTGATCCTGAAGAATTCTATAAAGTTTTCAACCCACAAATTAATACTAGGATTGAGGATGTTAGATTTGTAATTGATCAAATAGAAAAAATGCAAAAGAATAAAATTGAATCTGATATTTTCTCTATTATGGATACTGATAAAATAGGTGTATTTGGTCACTCATTTGGAGGTGGCACTAGTCTAGCTGTAACAATCCTTGATGAAAGAATTAAGAGCTGCATAAGTTTAGATGGCTGGTACACTCCCGTTCATCCAGATATATATAGCAGAGGATTAACAAGACCATTTTTGCATTTGGGGCAAATAGAATGGGATAAAAAAATAAACTATGAAATTTTAGATAATATACTATCACTTGAAAATGAAGTATCGTATAAGCTAAGCTTGAATGGAGCTGAGCACTATGATTTCACTGATTCCCCCCACCTTTCAAATTTAACTTCAAAATTTAATCTTTCCAGCGAGCTTGAAAGCAAGGAAATTCTAGAGGTTACAAATACAACAGTTTTAGGATTCTTTGATTCACATTTGAAACTTAAATCCAGTGATTGGATTGAAAAAATAAATAATAATAATAATATAATCTTTGAAAAGTTCAATGCTAATGAATAATAATATTCTATCTTATACTCTATTTTCTATTACAATAATATTTATATGTTATTTAGTTAATGTGAGTACAAATCAAAGTGCTTTCCCCACACCCACTGAATATATAGATAAGAAAAAAGATAGAAAAATCTTTAAAAAGCATAGAAAAGAATACTTTAAAATGATGCACAAGTCATCTAATGAGGATGATTGGGAAAAAATGAATCAAGAATATAGAAATTCAAGATCAAAGATCCTTACAGAATCACGAAGCAACTTAGATCCAAATGAAATGAATAGCCATTCAGAGTCATTCTTTAGCCGTGATTTGGAAGGAATCTGGGAAGAGAGGGGAAGCAATAATTTAGCAGGACGCGTGCATACAGTTGAAATTGATTTTGATGAAGGAATGATATACTGTGGATCATCAGGAGGGAATATTTGGAAAGGGTCAATTTTTGGAGAGGGGTGGGTTTCTGTGAACGATTATATGCAAATTAATCATATCCAAATGATAAGACTAATCCCAAATGGAAGCATCAACCATCGTCTTCTAGTAGGGGGGGGAAATAAATTTTATTACTCAGACAATGATGGGTTCTCACTTAATCAATCATCTGGACTTGAGGGGGTGGAATCTTGGGGAGAAATTTATAGGTCAGTGGTAAGCTATTTTGATAGTCAAGTCAACCCAACTGTATTTGTCCTTACTAAAGAATGGTCAGGCGGATCTGTCATTAAAATTTTTAGATCAGATGACCTAGGTGAAAATTTTTATGAAATCTATTCTACTCCCCTGCAAAGCGAGCGAGCATATGATATTTGGACAGATAGATACTCTGAGTCTGATCTCTTTTTCTTAAATAATGGGCAGCTATATTCAATATCTATGTTTAATAATAGTTTATCATATATAGGTTCAGCGGGGCCATCAAATCAAGGTGAAAATATCCTGAGTGTTGGAAAAGATAATGAGAATAATGGATTGTTTCATTTTCATGCAAAGATTGGAGACAGGCTTTATTTCTCTAATGATAATGGAGTCAGCTGGAGTGATAGAGGTGAACTTCCATCCTACACCTTTTTTAGAAATAGCTTCAACGGTTCCTATGACAATCAAAATGTTGTTGCTATCGGTGGAATAGATTTGTTTCGTAGTCTAAATAATGGAAACAATTGGGAAAGAATAAATAATTGGTGGGAATACTACGGTGACCCATCAATATACCTTCATGCTGATATCCCAGAAATTCAATTCATAAGAAATAATAATGGGCATGAAATTACATTTATCAGTACCGATGGGGGATTATATATTTCAGATGGAATTATGGATGAAGTAAATAATCTATCATTGAATGGCCTTGGTGTCAGTCAATATTACTCAACGTATACCAAAAGGACCCCTCCATACCAGATATTTGCAGGTAGTCAGGACCAAGGATTCCAGCGGAGCACAGATCACACAAATAGCGTATATGATTTTGAACAGACTATAAGTGGAGACTATGGGCACCTTGTTTCAGGTGATGGGGGACAAAGCATATGGACTGTCTATCCTGGTTTTGCTATGTACTATCCTGATGCCACTTACAGTACAAATAGTATTACATGGGATTTTCAGATGAGTGGGGCCCTGTGGCTCCCCCCATTGATGGAAAATCCCTATAACCCTTCATCTGTTTATATTGCAGGAGGTGGGCTGTCTGGTGGGCACCATATCATAAAATTGACGCGCAATGGTGGGAACATTCAAGCAGAGGAAGAGTCGTTTAGCTTCAATAATACTGTTACGGCTATGGCATACTCTCCTATTAATCCTTCGCATAGATATGCGATGACATACAATGGACAATTTTATTATAGCTCAAATGATGGTATTGACTGGACTATGTCTCAAGGGTTTACTGGCCCAGAATCACATTATTTTTATGGTTCTAAAATTCTACCATCAAAAGTAGAATTAGGAAAGGTAATGATAGCAGGAAGTGGATACTCAAACCCTGCTGTCTTCATATCTCAAAATCATGGATCCACCTTTCAAAATATGAGTAGTGGTTTGCCAAATACCCTTGTTTATGATATAGCATCTACCGATGAGGAAAATTTTATCTTTGCAGCCACAGCGGTTGGGGCATTTGCATTTTCAACTGAGGAGGGATTATGGGAAGATATTATGGGATTAGAAGGGCCTGATCAAACATACTGGACTGTTGAATATGTATCTGAAATTAATTCTGCTCGTTTTGGTACATACGGACGAGGGATTTGGGATTTTATTGTGGATGAAAATATTAATATTGTCCTTGGAGATTTAAACGATGATGATGTGATTAATATTCAGGATGTAATTTTACTAGTTAACATCTCTCTGTCTGTGATAGAACCAAATGAGCATCAAATAATTGCAGGTGACATAAATGAGGATGGAATAATCGATATTCTTGACATAATTAGCTGTATTAATATTATACTAGGGAGTTAAAATGAAATTTTTGATATACTCTTTTATTATTTCTTTTTCCTTGCTGCAGGCAGAAATTTATCCTGGCCCGATTAAAGATGTATTTAAAAATTATGAGGATGGTTTTTATAGGGCTGGTGTTATAATTGAGTATCACGATGATATGACAAAGGCACAAGCAAAACAAAAAGCTTTAGATGATGCTTTAAGAATAATTCTTGAGAAGCATTGTGGAGTTGGGGTGAAGGTTATAGATTTGTCTATACTGTCTCAGACAAATCAAGATGAGGTCAATGATCACTTTCAGGAATATATTAACACATCTACAGCTGGTGTCATTGTATATAAGGAAACACTTGAATCTCAGCTAATAGGGAAAGGCAATTACTACAAATTAATTGTAAAAGCAAAAGCTAAATGTATGGAAGGGAAAAAGGATCCCAAGTTTATACTGACTTCAGATTTGAACAAAACTTACTTCCAGGAATATGAACCGATGTATATTGATATACACTCAACCAAGGATTGCTTTTACTATATATTTAATGTTCTATCTGATAGAACTGTAACGACTTGGCACCCTAGCGATAGGATGACATATAATTTCATTTCTAAAGGAGAAAAAATTTCTTTCCCTACAAATGGGACAATGAAAGTTACACTGAGAGATAATAAAGATTCGGATTCTGAAATGATGATTGTACTGGCTATTAAAGGGAATATTAAAGATGAAGAGTTTGAATTTGATTTTAAAAATAATACCAAGAATCTTTCAGAGCTAATGGATTTTATTGTAAGTTATCCACAAGATGAGATAGTATTTGATGTAAACCCATTTTTTATTATAAAAAAATAAATGAAGAGATTAATTGAAAATAGCTATTTATTAGTTTTCTGTGCTCTATTATCACTATCTATGGCAAGGGAAGTGATAAAAATAGAGAATTGGGAAATAAATAGTCAAGATAAAATGGAAATTTATTACCTCCTAAATTCCACTAATAACAATAAAACCAATCAGTTCTTTGTTACTCTCATGATATCTAATGATAATGGACAAACATGGTTTAAAGCAAAATCAGTTAGTGTAAACCATGGGCTCCAAAATTCATCAAGATCAAAAAAAATAATTATATGGGATATCCTCAGTGACAAGAATAAACTTAAAGGGAAGTTACTAGTAAAATTAATTGCAAAAACAAAAGCATCAACACTCTCATCTATCTTTTTCTCTCGTAAATATGAGCATGTAAGCATGATTTCAAGGACTGTCAATATAAGAAAAAAACAACCCTTCCCTCCCACTTTATATGTTCAACAGATAAAATTTTATGAGCCCTCTGGGAATAATCAACTTGACGGTGAAGAAGAAGGTTATTTTGAAATTACAATTCAAAATATAGGCAAAGGAAAAGCAATTGATTTAGCTGTTGATATCTCTCCTTCAAAACTTGTAGGGGTCAAATATAGAATAGAAGGGCTTATCTTTACCCAAAAAAAAATGCTGGGCAATATAAACCCTGGTGAAACTAAAAAATATAAAATTCCTATTACAGCAGACATTGGAATAACTTCAAAAAAAGTTTCATTAGATTTTAAATTCAATGAAGCTAATAATTTCCCTCCAAAAAATAGTTCGTTTAAATTTAATGTTAAATCATTTTCCCCCCCTCAACTAGTTCTACTTGAAGGATCAAGGATAAATGACCCTAGTGGAAATGGAATGATTGAGACTGGTGAGGTGGTAGAATTATCTAGAAAAATACAAAATATTGGACAGGGTGTTGCAAAAAATGTTATAATAAAACTGACTAAGGGTGCACATGTATTTTTTACAGAAACAACGTCAAATATGCAGGTGATTGAATTTTGGATGGGGGATTTAGACCCTGGAGAAAGTAAAGAATTTTCTTTCCATTTTTATGCTAATAGCAAAGCAACTCAAATTCCAATTTTTGCAACCATTATAGAGTCTAAGGGTAAATATGGTCTAGATAAAACTCGTCTTGATGATATTGAGCTTAATAAAAGAATGAAAAAATTTGATTTTATCGCAGACAATGATGATGATATAGAAATAACTAAAGAAAGTGGATATGGCATCGATGTAAGAAAAAATATACCAAAGACAAAAATGAAAAATGTAGATGGGGTAGCGGTTATTATTGGTAACCGTGATTACGAGAACGAAATTCCTTCAGTTGATTTTGCTCTCAGTGACGCTGAATTTGTTAAACAATACTTAATTAATACAATGGGCTATGATAAGCAAAATATTATTCATGTAGAAAATGCTACACTAGGAACCATGATAAAAGTTTTTCTTAAAGCAAAAAACTTTTATAAAGAGGGTAAAAGTGATATTTTTATCTACTATTCAGGTCATGGATCACCTGACATTGAATCAAACCAATCATATTTTGTCCCAGTCGATGCAGATCCCAACTACATAAAAAAAACTGGTTATGCGCTTAATGATTTATATGAACTTTTAAATGAACTTGATGCAAAGAGCTGTACAGTTGTTATTGATGCATGTTTCAGTGGAAGGACTGAAAGCGGTGAGATGCTTCTTGATGATGCGAGTCCATTAGCCTGGTCAACTGAGAGCTCGCAATTAATAGGTGAAAATTCTGCTGTATTTACTTCTGCTAGCGGAAAACAAATAAGTAGCTGGTACAGAGGTAAAAAGCACTCACTGTTTACATATTTTTTCCTCAAAGCTCTACAAGGAGATGCCGATCAAAATAATGATAAACAATTAACTATATTAGAAATTGAAACTTATATAGATGAGAATGTTCCCTATCATGCTAGAAGGATAGATAGAGAACAGACTCCGGAAGTAGATGCTTCAAATAAAGACAGAGTCTTAGTTAGATATTAAAAATAACTACAATAAAATTTTTATAGCTTTATTCATTGCATAAATAAATTTATCCACCTCATCAAATGAATTATAGATAGATAGGCTTACTCTATTTGAGGATGAAATTTGAAATTTGTCTAAAAGAGGTTGTGCGCAATGGTGCCCAGACCTTATAGCAACTCCCATTTGATCTAGAACTTTCGTAAAATCATATGAATGAATTTTTTCTATATTAAAAGTTAAAGTTGGCCCCTTATCATCAATAGGACTATACAGTTCTAAATTATCTGTCTCTAGCAGCCTTTCCTGTGAGTAATTAATTAATTCTGTTTCATATTGACACACATTCTCTATACCTATTTCTTGAATAAATTTTATAGCTTCTTTGAGTGATATAACCTCCGCTATTGAAGGTGTCCCAGCTTCAAATCTCCAAGGGATATCGTTCAATGTAAAGCCATCCTTTGTGACTTTATCTATCATTTCTCCACCACCATATAGGGGCTTCATTTTTTGAAGTATGTTGGTTTTTCCATATAATACTCCAACACCAGTTGGACCATAAATTTTATGACCTGAGAAAACAAAAAAATCACAGTCAAGCTCTTGAACATTTATTTTCTGGTGAGCAACGCTCTGTGCACCATCAATCAAAACTACTGCACCATATGTATGGGCTTTATCTATTATATCCTTAATGGGGTTTATTGTACCCAGAACATTTGATTGATGTACCATCGATACAAATTTTGTTTTTTCAGATAGCAGGCTATCTAAATTATCAATATTTAGCTTACCTGCCCTATCAACCGGAATAAAATCAATAGATAAATCCATTTCATCTGCAATCATCTGCCACGGCACTAAATTGCTGTGATGCTCCATTTCAGTTAGAAGTATGTGATCACCGGCCTCAAGATTATGTTTTGCCCAACCCTGCGCAACTAAGTTGATTGACTCTGTTGCTCCACTTGTAAAAATAACTGTTTCTTTAGACGCAGATATGAAGTTTGATATATAATCTCGTGTCGCTTCAAATTCTTCTGTTGCCTGCTCTGCAAGTTGGTAAACTCCTCTATGGACATTTGAATTAAAGTTTGAGTAAAAATTTATATAGCTATCAATTACACCCTGTGGTTTCTGAGTGGTAGCTGCATTGTCAAAGTAAATTAAATTGCTGTTGTTTCTAAAAAATGGAAATTGTTTTCGTATATCATCTACTTGAATAGACATCAGAACATACCTAACTTCAGTTTTGCATCCTCAGACATCATAGACCTATCCCAAATAGGGTCCCATACAATTTCCACAACTACATCATTAACTCCAGGCAAATTTATTACCTTATGCTCAACATCTTGTGCTATAGATGGCCCCATCCCACAACCAGGTGCCGTCAAAGTCATTTTAATATTAACCGTGTATCCCGTGTCTTTATTGCCTTTTTTAGACAAATCATATATCAAACCCAAATCAACTATGTTAACAGGAATCTCAGGATCAAAGCATGTTCTTAATTGTTCCCAAACAAGCTCCTCACTATACTCTCCATTATTTACTTCAATAAATTCTGGGGTTTTACTTACCTCTTCGCCTATTGCATCTGCATCATTCCCAGAAATTTTGACTAAATTTCCATTAACATACAGGGTGAAGTCCCCGCCTAATGCCTGGGTTATTCTCACTACTGTCCCCTTTATTAATTTAATTTCATCTCCGGATGGAATCAATGTTGCGTCACAATCTCTTTTAACTTTTATAGGGGCATCAGAATTCATATTATATAATTCTTTTTTTTAATGTTTCTACAGCACTAATAAATCCATTTGTTCTCTGACTTGTTATGTGACCTCCTAGGCCGATGGAATTAAGCAACTCTACCGCATTTATTTTATTTATATAAGATTTTGATTTATTATTGATAGATAATGCGAATAAATATAAAAGTCCACTCACAATATGTGAATCAGAATCAGTTTTAATAGAATATAATTTATCAGAAGACTCAACTATTACCATCCATGCCTTGGAGGTGCATCCTTTTATAAGATTTTTTTCTGATTTTTCATTTTCTGTTAAGCAGTGTGATGATTTTCCAATATCAATCAGTTGAGCAATTTTATCAAGTGGATCAGAGAATAGTTCAAACACCTCCTTTAACTCAGATAGTTTTTCTGAATTAGATTTTATTTTTGAATCCATTCCTTGAGGTTCTCTTTTAATTTTAAATCATCACAACTGAATTGCTCTAATAGTTTACTTACAAATCCATTTATTAAAATTTCATTTGCATTTACTTCCTTTATTCCTCTAGATCTTAAATAAAAAAGGGCTTCTTTATCTAAATTCCCTGATGTGGAGCCATGTGAACATTTTACGTCTTCGCAATTAATTTCCAATTGTGGATTAGATTGCATTTGTGCTTTTTTTGATAACAATAAATTATTATTATTTAATGTCGCATCACTACCAAACGCATCATTAGAAACAAAAATTTTTCCATTAAATATACCTTTTGAATTATCTTTTAATAAACTTCTGCATGTAACATCGCTTCTTGAGTGTTCTGATATATGATTAATATTAGTATGGTAATCAATATGATCTTTATCTCTACCAAGAATTAATATCCCAGATATATTTTCACAGTTACTTCCATCAATATCTATGTTAATGTTAGATCTGTATAGTTTTCCCCCGAAAGTAGAAGACAGAAATTTTACCTTACTATTTTTATTCTGATGAAAATAAATAGAATCAATGGCCTCTTGCTGCTTAAAATCTGAAATATGAATAACTTCAAGGCTAGAATTATCTTCTAAATAAATTTCTGTAACTGAATTTATAGCACATTTTGAATTAATTCCGATATTCTTAATAAATATTTTTGAGTTGGTACTTGATTTTGCATGGATATATATCCTTGGAAAAATAATTTCATTACTCTTTAAGCCATCTGAAATGTTGATTATGTTTATAGGTGTATCTAAGTCAGAGTGTATTGTTATATGTAGTGCATCAGTAAAAGATGATGTATTATGTGAAACAACACTACTATTATCCACTTTAGAAATTTTTAAAAAATAATCTTCTGAATTAGAAGAATTAAGAATTTCATTATATGATTTAATATCGAATCCACTAAAAGAATCTAAACAAGAATGATTAAAACCATTATAAAGTATAATATTTGTACACCCATCTAATGTCTGTATATAGTCTAGGTTAGTTTTATTTGTTTTTGGTGGTGTGGAGTTGCAATTAGAAAAGTTTTTAGTATCAGTATACTTCCAAAGTTCATTATTTGATTTTGGGTACCCATTACTTTCAAAAAATAATTTTGCCTTATCTCTAATTTTAGTAATCATATTATTTATATTTTTTCTCTTTTATCCATGAGTACCCTTTTTCCTCAAGCTCTACAGCAAGTTCAGGGCCACCAGAATGAGCTATAGAGCCATCAATTAATACATGGACATAATCAGGATTAAGAAAATCAAGCATTCTATGATAATGTGTGATTAAGATAAAAGAACGATTCTCATTTCTATATTTTTTTATGCCTTCTGCAATAATCTTTAAGGCATCAATATCGAGGCCAGAATCTGTTTCATCTAGAATTGACAAATCAGGTTGCAACACCAGCATTTGCAATATCTCATTTCTCTTTTTTTCTCCACCAGAGAAACCATCATTTACAGAGCGGTGTAAAAAACTTTCATCTAGGCCAACCATAGGTAAAATCTCCCTTACCATCTTCAAAAATTGAGCCGTATCTATCTCATCTATACCATTAAATTTTCTAATAGAATTGATTGATGCCTTTAAAAAATATATATTTTTCACGCCGGGGATACTCACAGGATATTGAAGCGATAAAAAGATACCTTTAGACGCTCTTTCCTCTGGAGGCATTTCATTAAGAAGATCATTTTTATAATAGATACTTCCACTTTCAATAGTATATTTTGGATGGCCAGCTATTGTATTTGCTATAGTACTTTTACCTGATCCATTGGGTCCCATAATCACATGCAACTCACCAGCAGAAACTTTTAAATTAAAATTATTAATTATTTTTTTATCTTCTACCTTGACACTTAACTTTTCAAATTTTATTATTTCATTCATTGTTTATCCTACACTCCCCTCTAAACTTACCTCCATAAGCTGCTGTGCTTCCATTGCAAATTCCATTGGGAGCTCTCTAAATACATCTCTACAAAATCCATTAACAATTAATGAAATTGCATCTTCCTCACTTATACCTCTTTGTGCACAATAGAATAGTTGATCCTCACCTATGCTTGATGTCGTCGCCTCATGCTCCATCTGAGCAGATTTGTTTTTAATGTCAATATATGGAAAGGTGTGCGCACCACAGTCACTCCCAATTAGCATTGAATCACATTGTGAGTAGTTACGAGCATTTTCTGCATTTTTCATTATTTTTACTTCCCCACGATAGGTTTGCTGGCCGTGCCCAGCGGAAATGCCTTTTGATATTATTGTGCTTTTAGTATTCTCTCCAATATGAATCATTTTTGTGCCTGTATCTGCTTGTTGATAATTATTAGAAAGGGCCACAGAATAAAATTCGCCCTTTGATCTGCTACCTTTAAGAATTACACTTGGATATTTCCATGTAATAGCC
>CAYNPP010000048.1:0-10759 GCA_964399095.1 uncultured bacterium
CTTTATAAAATTTGAATTATTTATACTATTATCTAGTATACTATCAATTATACTTCTTGTGTTACTTATACTGATTCTAGATGCACCTGAAGAAGGTGACCCTCCAATCCATCCTGTGTTAACAAGGAACACATTTGCTCCATGCTCATTTATTTTTTGTTTAAGTAATTCAGCATATTTTAATGGATGTAGAGTAAGGAAAGGACCTCCAAAACATGGAGAAAAGGTTGCAATTGGCTCGGTTATTCCTCTCTCAGTACCAGCTACCTTCGCTGTATATCCACTGATAAAATGATACATTGCTTGATCAGTATTCAACTTGGCTACTGGAGGCAAAACACCAAATGCATCACATGTTAAGAATATTATATTATTTGGATGATCTGAAACACTGTCCATTCCATTATAAAATAATGAATTTTTTATGTGATTTAATGGGTATGAAACTCTTGTATTCTCAGTTTTTGAACCATCATTAAAATCAACTGCATTTGTATCTGGGTCAAAAACAACATTTTCAAGCAATGCTCCATGACGAATCGCATTGTATATATCTGGTTCTTCATCTTTATCTAATCTTATAACTTTTGCATAGCAACCACCTTCAAAATTAAATATTCCATTATCAGACCAACCATGTTCGTCATCCCCAATCAATAGCCTTTTGGAATCAGTTGATAATGTTGTTTTTCCAGTTCCACTTAATCCAAAAAATAAGCACGCATTCTTATTATTCATGTCCACATTGGCTGAGCAGTGCATTGATAGAATATTTTTTAGTGGAAGTATATAATGAAGCACTGAAAAAATACCCTTTTTCATTTCTCCACCATACTCAGTACCACCAATTATCGCTACCTTCTTCTCAAGATTAAATACTATAAATGTCTCAGAGTTCATTCCATGCTCTTCAAATTTTTCATTTGAAATATCTGATGCATTTATAATAGTAAAACCGGGGACAAAGTCATTGAGCTCCTCTTTGCTTGGTCTTATAAACATATTATTTGCAAAATGCGCTTGCCATGCTTTCTTTGCAATAATTCGAATAGGTAGTCTATTATCTTTATCAGCACCACCAAAACCATCAAAAATATATGTTTTTGAATTTTCTGAATTGTAATATTCTATCACAGAGTGGAATAGCTCATCAAAAATTTCCGTATCAATCTTCTGATTAACCTCTCCCCACCAAATATTATTTTTAGAGGTATCCTCTACAACGAAATATTTGTCCTTAGGAGACCTGCCTGTGTATATGCCAGTATCTACCATGGCTGCGCCATTCATTGCAACCTTAGTTTCTCCATTTAGAAGGCCCTCTTCAACTAAGCGCTCCATGCTTAAATTTCTAAATATTTCTCCATCAAGGTTTATCCCTAAATATTCTAAGTCTATCATACAATCATTTTTTTCTAGTGTCAAATTTTGATTTTTCATCCTTTAATTCCTTCATTTCGCATGTGGGTGAGACTTATCATATATCTCTTTCATTTTTTTTGCATCTAAATGAGTATATATCTGTGTTGCGCTCAAGCTCTCATGTCCAAGCATATCTTTAATTGCCATTAAATCTGCTCCCCCCTGCAATAGATGGGTTGCAAATGAATGCCTTAGTGAATGCGGTCCCAGCTTCTCATTATTAGATACTAATTTAATATATTTTTTTACAATATTGTAAATAGTTCTAGTACTTATACAATTATTTTTTGATTTATTTTTTTTGTGATTAGATGGGAATAAAAATATAGATTTATCAATAGATTCAATATATGATGCGAGATTGGCGTTTGTTTTGTCGCCATACAGGACAAGTCTACTTTTCTTCCCTTTCCCATATATTCTAATAGAATTTCTATTTAAACTTAAATCTGAGAATCTTATCCCTGCACACTCAGAGACCCTTATCCCTGTTGAGTATAATAAATCTATTATTAATATATCCCTTTTGCTGATTTCAAGTTCAGATATAGTTTTTTCAAAAAAATTATTCATCTCATCAACTGTAAGATAGTTTGGTAATTTTTTTTCAATTTTTGGAATTTTTATACTGCTGGTAATATTTATCTCTATAATATCATCATCAACTAGATATTTATAAAATGATTTTAGCGTTGCTATCTTTCTAGCCAATGACTTAGTAGAAAGAGACTTTGAAATTTGAGTCACAAATTCATGTATATCGTACTTTTTTGCATCAACAACTAAAACATCTTCTCCAAGATAATCAATAAAGTCAAAAAGATCTTTTTTATAAGCCCTGATTGTGTGATTTGAATATCTTCTATTTAATTCAATATACTTCAGAAAGCTATTTACTATAATAATATTTTTTTTATACTTGTTCATACTTATTAAGAATATCTAGGGCTTCGCTCATATCGTTTGGTAAGTCAGCTGAGTAAGATTGTCTGGTACTGTTTGCAGGGTGTGATATTTCAATTTTTCCTGCATGTAAAGCAACCCTAGGAATGACTCTCATAATATTTTTTAAAAGTGGTACATATTTAACATGAAAGGATTTTATCTTTGATATTCCCCCAGAATATACACTATCACTTATTATTGGATGTCCAATAGACTTCATATGTACTCTTATCTGATGTGTCCTTCCTGTTTCTGGTTTAAGCTCCACATATGAAACTGGACCAAAATTTTGTATTTTTTTATAGGTTGTTTTAGAATATCTTCCCTCTCCATTTGTCATAACAAAGGATTTTCTATCTGTTTTTTTTCTAATGATATTACCTTCAATTTTACCTGAAGAATCAATGTCACCCCAAACAAACGCATAGTATGTTTTATTTACAGTCCTTTCTTCAAACTGAAGAGAAATTTTCCTGTGCACACTATGATTTTTTGCAACCACCATTACCCCAGAGGTTTCTTTATCTAATCTGTGGACAATACCAGGGTTTGTTTGAAATCCACTTACATTAATTTTATTAATAAGTCCATTCAATAGAGTTCCTGTTTTATTACCTGAACCAGGATGCACAACAATTCCAGGTTGCTTGTCAACAACAATAATACTATCATCCTCATAAATAATTCTGATATTTATTTCTTCAGCAGATATACTTTCTGATTGAGATTTACCTTTCGATGAGATTTCATTGTTATATGTAATCACATCTAAATCTTTAAGAATATATGAAGGCTTTACCACCCTCTTATTAACAAAAACTTCTTGAGATTTTATTAAACTTTGAATTTGAGCTCTTGTCATATCACCCATAACCTGCATCATATATTTATCTAATCTGTCGCCACCTATTTCAACACTATGTGATTTCATGTCTTTCTTTATCAACTAAATTTTGGGTAAGGTTTTCTTCTTTTTTATTCATAATTGATGTTATTACATATATAGATATCCCTATCGTAACACTTAAATCAGCTATATTAAATATATATGGGTACCTGAGAGAATATTCAAATAATCCAATATCAATAAAATCAATAACCCCTTCATAGTTAAAAAGATTGAACAGGGTCAAGCCCCTATCTATAAGATTTCCTAGGGCACCTCCTAGAATAAAACTTAGAGCTAATTTCTCATTATAATGAAGATTATTAACAAATATGAGGTAATATATAATGTAAAATGTGATTATAATTGTAACTAAAAAAAGTAGCCATCCAAAACTACCAATAGAAACACCAAAAGCAAGGCCAGGATTCTCAATATACGTTATCCGGAGGTAATCACCTAGAAGCGATTCAGATTGACCCTGAATAAAATTAATTTTAATGTAGATTTTTGATATTTGATCTGCAATTAATACTAATAAAGCTGGGAGTAGTAATTTCAATGGGTACTAAACAACAGATGTTTTACAATCAAAGCACTTCGTTGCATGAGGCACCTCATTTAGTCTCTCTTTTGAAATCAATTGATTGCAATCATTACAGGCTCCATAAGTACCATCTTCAATTCTTTGTAATGCTTTATCAAGATAATTAAGAAATGTACTTTCTCTATTTATTACTGAGTATGCATGTTCCAAGGATTGCTGGTCTGATCCTGCATCTGCCATATGAGAAGAATATATTGAGCTTTGATTTCCTTCACTGATAATATCTTCTGCTCGAGATCTAGCTTCTTCAATTCCTTTTGACACTTCATCTTTTAGACTTAATATGAGATCTTTAAATTCTTGTAAATCTTTCTTTGAATATATTTTTTTGTTCATCCTACAGCTCCTATCTGGAAAGGTCAACTCCCAAACAAATTTTATGTCCATCAAGCTCAATATTTTTTATATATTTAGAATTTAACACTTCATAGGAAATATTTATTGCTAAAATTTCATTCATAAAATATTTTTCATTTTCCCTGATTGCATCAATTATATTTGAAGTTGAGTCTATGGAAATATTAATTCTATCCTGAACCTCTAAATCGGATTCCTTTCTAAAATTTTGGACATGCCTAATTATATCCCTTACAATACCTTCCTTCTTTAATTCATCACTTACCACAATATCTAAACCTACTGCAACACCATTTAAAGAAGATGCTGAAATTCCATCTTTCGGTGTCTCTTTAATTACTAGTTCATTTTTTGATATAATCTCATCGTTATCATTCAAATTAATACGTAAATGTCCATCTTCATTTAGCATCGTAATTTTGGTATAATTACTGATAGAGTTGATTTCTGAAATAACATCCTGCATATTATCTTCAAATTTTTCTTTAAGAGCAGGAAAATTAGGCTTTACATCATATGTTAAGATGTTTTCTGCATCTGAAAAAATCTCATAACTCTTAACGTTAAGTTCCTCCATTATCTCTTGCATAGAAGAATCATCTAAAATAAAACCCCTATCATCAGGAACACATATAAGTACTTTTTGTAGAGGCTGCCTATTTTTAATATTTGCTCTATTCCTTGCAGATCTACCTAATCTGACAATTTGAATAATCCCATCAATTTTATTTATTAAATTATTATCGCACAGCTTTTTATTAAATAATTGAAAATCAGTTAAATGGATGCTCTCCGGAGATTCAGAATCAATATTCTTCACTAAGTTTTGATATATATGCTCTGATATAAAAGGAACAACAGGAGATAGGATTTTTATAAAATCTACTAGTATGTTATACAGGGTTGTGTATGCAGCTTTCTTATCTGTATTATTTTCAGATCTCCAAAATCTTCTTCTGCTCCTTCTAACATACCAATTTGACAAGTCATCTATAAATACGTTGACCGATTTCATAAGATTATAAACTTTGTAGTTGCTATAGGCATCATCTGCTTCCTCTATCAACTGATGCATCTTTGAGGTAATCCATTTATCAAGCTCAGTAAATTCATTAAACTCTACACTATCTTTAGATGGATCAAAGTCATCGAGATTAGCATACGTAACAAAGAATGAGTAAGTGTTCCACAGAGTAATTAAGTTCTTTCTAATGTCATCAGCAATATTATATCCAAAATGTAAATTGTGCTCTGGGTTTTGGTTTGTATATAACCATCTCATAACATCTACACCCATTTTTTCAGCTGCATCATCAAACCATATAGCATTTCCCCATGATTTATGCATATCTCGACCCGTTTCATCTTTAACAAGAGCATGCCCAAGCAAGGTTTTAAATGGTGGTTTTCTCTCCATTACAGTTGACATCGCAAGCAATGAATAGAACCAATTTCTAAATTGACCGGGGAAACACTCAACCACAAAATCAGCTGGAAACCATTTCTCCCAGTATTCTCTGTTTTGATTGTATGATAAAGTTGAATATGGAACGATTCCTGCATCAAGCCAAGGGTTGCCCACATCAGGAATTCTGCTGCCAATTAGTCCAGTTTCAGGGTGCTTAATCTTAACTAAATCTATATAAGGTCGGTGAGGGGTGTTTCCATCAAAATCCTCCCATCCCTCTACAGATAGCTCTTCTAATTCTTCTTTTGACCCTACTACATAAAATGACCCATCTTCAAACGTCCAGATAGGTAGAGCCAATCCCCAGAATCGTTTTTTAGAAATCATCCAGTCACCCATGTTATCCAGCCACTCCATCTCTCTATCGTGCCCCCAATTAGGAATCCACTCAATCTTTCCAACCTGCTCCTTAATTTCATCACGCCAATCCATGTTAATGTACCATTCCTCAACGCTTCTATAAACAAGCTCATCACCAGATCTCCAGCAGTGAGGATATATATGCGGATACTTTTCAACATAAACTAAAAAATCTCTTTCCTTTATATCAGAAATAATAATATCCTTTGTGGATTCATCAGTTGCAGTTAATCCAGATAAATCACCAAACCCATCAATATACTTTCCTTCATCATTCAATGGAGCTATCTCAACGATACCAATCTTTTTACCTATCTTGTTATCTATGGCCCCGCATCCAGGGGCAATATGCACTAACCCCGTACCCTCACCAGAGACAACAACATCATTACCGATATTGTCTTTACCTCCGTCAATTACTTTGTGGCATCCAACAGCTGTAAGGCCTTTCTCTTTTAGTGTGTCATTGGTGAATGGATGGCCTCCTGGCTTATTTTGAGCCGGCAAATGATCAAATGGCCCTTTATACTCCCAGCCAACCATTTTGCTTCCCTTGATTGTCTCAGTAACTTTATAGCCACCTCTTTCCTTAAATATCTGCTCTAGCGTCTTAAGTTTAGGGACACCTTTAATCCACAATTTTTTTTCTTGAAACTGTTTCTCTAGTCTCTTAAAGTTAAGATTTTCTTTAGCAAGGTAATATGCAGAACCATCGGCTGCCTCTACTTTGATGTAATCTAAATTTACGTTGCAGGCAACAGCAACATTTGAGGTGAGCGTCCAGGGGGTAGTTGTCCAAACAAGAAGATATTCATTCTTCTTATTTTTTAGAGGAAATTTGACAAACACAGAATCATGTGCAACCAACTTTCGACCTTCTATTATCTCCATCTGGGAATAGGATGTCCCGGACCTCCCGGACCACGGGACCACATCTGTTCCTTTATATATTTTTCCTCTATCAAATAATTTTTTTAAAAAGGACCAGATGGTGTAATTATTTTCATCTGACATCGTAAAGTAAGAGTTGTCCCAATCCATCCAATATCCAAGTCTTTTAGATTGTTCTGTCTGAATAGCAGAGTATTTTTCAACTCTCTCTTTACACATCTTAACAAACTTTTCAATACCAAATTCTTCTATGTCCCTTTTTGATGAGAAACCGAGCTCTTTTTCAACTTCTACTTCAACCCAAAGCCCTTGACAATCAAATCCATTCTGAAAACGCTGATCGCGCCCTTTCATTGCATTGAAGCGCTGGAAAACATCCTTTAGGGTTCTTCCCCAGGCATGATGCACTCCCATTGGATTGTTTGCGGTTATGGGGCCATCCATAAATGACCAGGGTTCATTTCCCTTATTTTTTTCTACTAGCTTGGAGAAAATATTCTGGCTGTTCCAGAAATCGAGGATCTCATGCTCAAGATGCACAAAGTCAATTTGGTTGTTTACCTCTTTAAAGTTCTTTTTACTCATATAGTTCAATATAAAATCTGCTGAATTTATATAACTATATTACTTCAGACAATTAAAGATATCAAAAAATAAAAAAAATTACAATTCTTCAGATAGGACAAGTCTTCCTGACATATGGTTTTCTGATAGGACAAGCTTCCCTCTTTTATTATAGGTATTCCAAACTCCTATCCTTTTATTATTTTCATATTGGCCTTTTGTATGAACTAGCCCGTTATCCCAATATGATACAAGATTACCATTGAGCTCACCATTCTTATAATTTTTTTCCTGTTTAACTCTTCCATTTTTGTAAAAAACGGTTGTTTTATCATAGTCATTATCACCAATATTAAACTTGACTACTTTTATACTACCCGATCTATATTTCGTTATTTTCTTACTCATAATTATTTTATCTTCAAACTCTATAATTTCTAACTAGAAAAACAATCTTTATGTGATTCAAATCACATGAAAATTATTTAAAATTTAAATTATAGTAGTAAAGATGTGTGGGGATGCTATTTAGCTCTTCGCTTAGAGTATAGTAGCCAAGACCCAATGGGTCCCAACAGATAGACTCCCCAAGAGGCTCAGGAGAGTATGGAAGATTAATTTGCTTATATTGAATCGCATCAGAGATAGTTTCAATGTATTCTTTTTTTATAAGAATTACGCTACTATATGTTTTAAATAAAATCATGGTGTTATCTCTTGAAATATCGGCGGCTACAATTTGGTTTAATCTGGAGTATCCTCCGTCGTTGTTTAATTCTATCTTCCCTATTAATGTAGCTTCAGCTACATCATCCTCTGAATTTGGATTGATATGGTAGATGTGGGGAGTTGAATCTCTTTTAGAAACTACATATAGCTCACCAGATCTCTGATCAATCATTACTGACTCCGCGTCTCTTTTTCCATCAGGGTAGTGAAACTTAATAGTATCATAATCTTTTATAATTATCTTAAATGGGGTTGCAGTTGAATCAAGATTGATTATGGGCTCCTTAAATCTATAAATTTTCTTTATCTTTCTCTTTGAAAAATTATCACCTATATCTGCAATATACAGATAATCTTTATTTTCCTCTGGTCCAGGGCCAATCGACATATCCTCCCAATCTATGGCTATTGCACCGGCAAGCTTTATAAAACCCAAATCACTGCCATCTCTGCCAACAGCATAGATTCTACTCTTTCCTCCAGAATCGTTGTGAGTCCAAATAATATTGTTTTGTTTGCTTGCGGCTATTCCAGATGCCTCATCTATAGAATTATTTTTTATAAGGCCAAAGTCAATCCTCTCAGAAAAAAGAATTGAAAGCAAACAAAAACAAATATAATAAGTGTATCTTCTCATTCTATATAAAAATAAAGCCCCTATTGGGGCTTTATTTTGCGTAGTATTATTTTAAAACTGACCTTTGGGATGCTAATTAATCCTCTTTTAGCTCTTCATCCCATCTATCACTATTTTTAGTTTCTTCTTCGAGTCTCTTGAACGCCTGCTCACCTAAAAACTTGCTGTACAGCGCCTCTTCTCGTTTAACAGCGGCGGCAGTTGCTTCCTTCGCCACCTCCTTGTTCCAGGCAACTCTGACAACAAATGTCTCATCAGATAGAACACAGGTATCATCAACTAAAGAATACTCTAGCACCTGGTCACCTACCTGCTTAATAACAGACTCTGTGTACTCGCTTGCCATAGCATTCCCATAAACACCGCTCTCCTCCATGTGATCTCTCAGAAGTGATTTAACTCTTACTTCAATTTGTTCAGCTAGCTCTGCTCTTGCTCTTGCGGTTGCACCTTTTCTAGATAGTGAGGGATTTGCTTTTTTAGCCTCTCCAAAGCCACACAACTCACCTTCACTGCAGGTAGCATCTATATACCATTTACAATCTTTGTAGATTCCATATGCTCCGCCCCCTTTACTATCGTGCTGCTCAGTGCTTCCACCTGTATCATTTGCTGCACAAGAAAACAAGAAAATGGATATAACGCCTAATATAACTTTATTTTTCATACTTACTCCCTTTGTTAGAATAGAATTTGTTTAATTTAATTTAATTAATTGTGATTTCAAATTACAAAATAGGAATTATTGATTCTGTGTAATCAGGGTATCTATTTCATTAAAATTAACTTCTGAGTAGAGGAGTGGTTGTTTGCAGATATGCTTATAAAATAAATACCACTAGAGAAGCTCTGGGCATTCCACCTTAGCTCGTGTGTGCCTGTGCTCATCTTTTGCTTAGAAATAATTTCCACAATCTGGCCATGGATATTGTATATATACGCATCAACAAAAGATTCCTGGTTAAGGGAAATATCAATTGATACACTTGGATTAAATGGATTTGGGTATGCCTTCCCGATACTGAATTGACTTGCGCTTATATGCTCATCCATATTTCCAATAAACAGCGTCATCTGATCCATTTGATTCTGGTGTATCTGTATGCCATCTGAATCCAGCAGATTGTATAGCTTGTCACCAACAGAAAGATACACATCAGAACCTAGCTCCTGATTTATATCCCAGCTCAATTCAACAAGGTCCTGTATGCCATTGCTCTGGGTACCAATTTGGATAACATTTAATTCTTCATCTGTGACAGTTAATCTTGAAAAATTTCCGCTCACAGCCTCCACGCCGTTGTAGTCTGTATCCCCTACCCACTCACTTTTATCTATATAGATATCAATGTACCTGGGATTAACGTAGGCATCAAGATTATAGATATCTCTTCCATAGACAAATCCATCTTCGGCGTCCTCATCAACCGTAACTGTAATCATATCAGATGATGCGTGTCCGTTGTAGTCGCTGGCTTTAATGCGAATGCTGTATTCATCCACATCAGCCTCCCTTTCTTCTGCCTCTGAATCTGGTCTAATTTTTAGAGTAACATTGTCATTTGGGGTGTGCACCCAGTACGCCCCCCACCTGCTTAACTCAAAGCTCTGAACAAATTTATCCGTGTCCCATGTGTAGACATACGGAGATATGTATCCGTAGTTCGTTGCGAAGTGCCACTCGTGGTCCGCGTTATTAAAATTTATCTCTATGTTGTATTTTGATATGTCTGTCACAAGCGGATGAGATATAAGATTCCATCCTCTTGAAAGTGTGATATCTGCGTCCTCTATGTTGCCTGTTGTAACCACATCGCCATACGCATAAAGTGTCTGAGTAGATAAAAGCGCGAGGTAGTATCCCTCACCAAGCTGAAGGTTAACGCTGCTAAA
>CAYNPP010000049.1:0-8223 GCA_964399095.1 uncultured bacterium
AGGACCCAGGGTTTTCATCTCTGTAACAGGAGTTCGATTCTCCTACGGGCTACAAAAAAAAGGTCCAGAGTTATCTGGGCCTTTTTAATATAAAACAAAATGATTAATAACAGTCTATATCTATCTATCAGATACGTGCTATCTCTGCATAAATTTTCTAAATCAATTCCCGATTACATCTCCGTAACAGATTCAAGCTACACAGGGCTAGATTCGCAGCAGTACCCTGTTAGAAATTTCAAGGGGAAAAGAAATTTAAATAGAACGGTGATTCTGTACCCAGGGGCATCTCCAACTGCTGAGAGGCACCCTTCATTTCAGTTTCTGGGAGCTGCGCTTGCAAATGTTGGATTCAATGTGTTTATCCCTAGAATCCCACCACTAAAAAAATTAGATGTCTCTGAGAGCAACGTTGAGTGGTTTCAGAATGCATATAAACAGCTAACCTCCCATGAAGACATCCAGGGAACATCTGTTACCTGTATAGCTGTAAGCTTTGGGGGAGCTATACTAATGAAGTGTCTGTCAGATGGATTTATGAGAGACAATGAACCCAGATGTATTCTTACCTATGGCACTATGTATGATGTGGAGACAAGCCTGAGCTACATGATGAAAGCCGAATCAAATATAAATGGAAAAATAGTGAAGTTTAAACCGCATGAGTGGGCGATGGTTGTTTGCTTTCATAATTTTCTTCCCAGCGTGGACGTTGGATACAGCACAGAGTTTATACAAAAGATTTTATCATTGAGGGTAAAAGACATGGACTATAAAAATGAGCTTAAACAGCTGGAGGGAGACCATCTGAAACTAGCTGAGGACGTGCTCAGCTCTACTTTTTCTCCTGAGGTAATGCGCATTCTACACATCATTATGGATAAAAAGAAAACAGAGCTTGATGCTATCTCACCGAAGCTATGGGCCTCAAAAATTAATAGCAAGGTATTTATCATGCATGGGGCAGCCGATAACATGGTGCCATACAACCAAGCCAAGCTGCTTGCACAGAACATCAAAAATTCAGAGTATTTTATCTCCTATCTCTATGAGCACAATGAAATATCAGATAAGACATCCTCAATGCATAAAGTTAAAGAAATGATACGACTAATAAAATTTTTCAACAGGTTTATCAAGCACCATGAAAATTAAATCATTCCAAGGGGGCTACGATAAAAATTTATGCTACCTCATCTGGTGTGAGAGCACTCGCGTGGCTGCCATTGTAGACCCATCAGTAGAAATAAATCCTATACTTGAGCACATCGATTCAAATAAATTAAAACTTGATAAGCTCATTATAACTCACTCTCATTTTGATCATATAAAATACCTTGATGATTTTATAAACCTATATCCTTCAGTACATATATATGCATCGAGTAAATGTAAACTTAACCAGGATATTAATTTTTTGAATCACAATGATGTATTCTCAATTGGAAAAAATATAGTGATAGCGCTTCATACTCCTGGACACTACTTTGATAGTATGTGCTACTGGATAAAAGAAGAGGAAGCACTATTCACAGGTGATACCGTCTTCGTAGGCAGGACAGGCAGGACAATCAGCAAAGGCAGCTTAATTGATGAGCTTTATAGTAGCGTGTATAATATTATTTTAAATCTTCCAGAAACAACTACAATATACCCAGGGCATAACTATGGTTTTTCAAAAACCATAACTATTAAGGAAAATATTAGTATCTCTAATTTTTTTCAGTGTGAATCGCTTGAAGAGTTCAAAATCATAATGAAAAACTTTGAAAAAAACCGTAAATAGTAAAAAATTTGATTAATAGAGGAGATTTAGTAATAAATTTCTTGCTTTTTAGACGAGAAATCGATAGAATTACATAGTGTTAACAACATTTTAAATTAATTGATATTCAAGGAGGTTTCAAAATGGCAGAAAAAATGGCAACAACAGGCGTTTCAAAAGAAAAAGGTTACTTATATTATTTAGGTAAAGATGGAAACGTTTGGAGATCAAAAATGGCTAGAGGCGCAAGCAAAGGTGGGAGCGCAGAAAAAGTAGCTGATGCTAATGTAAAAAGAGAAGGTGGCTTCCTTTATTTTATAGATAAAGATGGCGACGTTTCTAGATCTCCAATGGCAAGAGGCCGTAAATAGAATAATAACTATATATAAATAATAAAAAAAGGCTCCAAATGGAGCCTTTTTTTTATCTAATTAATTTCTTACTTGAATATTCAACTACTAATTATTTTTTTTAAATATCATAACTGATGAAAATCTATTCTCCTCACCTGCACTCATCCTTTTAATATTTTCCCTGTGATTATAAAGAATAAATAAAAGTGATGCAGCTGAAAAAATAATCAGTGTGTAATCAGATGTTGAAAGTGAAAAAAGAAATAAAGCGAGTGTCCCGGCTATTGTACTCAGTCCAACGTATCCTGATAACACTAAAAAAATTATCCATGTGGATAATACATAGATTAAGGCACTGGGCTCATATATAATTATAACCCCAAGCAGGGTTCCGGCACCCTTCCCTCCTTTAAATCCATGAAACACAGGAAACACATGCCCAATTACAGCTGCAAATCCACATAGGAGCATAAGATTTTGATTCCCCATTGATAGATAGCATGGAATCGCTCCCTTTGAGATATCAATAATTACAGTCAGTAACGCAAATACAACACCAACCGATCTAAGTGCGTTGGTCCCACCAGCATTTCCGCTGCCTACCTTTCTTATATCTACATTCCATATTTTTCCAAGAAGAAGGCTCCCTGATACAGAGCCCATTAAGTAGCTCCCAAGGATACACAGTATCATCATATTTGTACTATTCATCCCCTGCTAATTGATATGCAACCCCAAATGAGCCCGGACCAGCATGCACCCCCAATCCAGATCCCATATCAACCAAATCGATGTTTGCTACATTCTTAAAATTATTTTGAATATAGTCAACGAGCTGCTCTCCCCCATGAGGACTGTTACTATGAGAAACAGAAAACTTATAGGATAAATTTTTATCTAGTGTCCCTATAACATACTGTGCGAGTTTTTCATGTAGATTATTCTTCCCAAAAAAAGCAGATGCAGCTTTCAGTTCACCATCCTCATTAGTTGTGAGCACCGGATGCATATTTAATAATTTCGCAATGTAGCCCTTGTATTTTGGAACTCTGCCACCCTTAATTGAAAAGTTGATGTCTTTCACAGTTAAAAATATTTTTGTATTCTTTATAAGTTTTTCAATCTTACTGACCAGCACATCGTGGTCATCACATTTCTCTGATAGCTGTGATGCAGATTGAACAATGAGCCCCAATCCTACAGATGCGTTCTTGGAATCGATAGGAGTTATTTTCATGTTCTCAATTTTGTTTATTGCATTTTTTGAGGATTGTAGAGTTCCACTTAATTTATTAGGAATATGAATTGAAATTATTGATTTATAATCAGACGAAAGGTTTTTATACATACTTATAAAATCACCAGTAGGGGGCTGTGATGTTTTGGGGTGAATAGGGTTATTTACCAATTCATTGTAAAATTCTTCAGAGGACTGAGACACCTTATCAAGGTAATCCACATCCCCAAAGCTATATCTAACCGGCACCATGTGTATGTTTGCATTATGCGAATCATATAAAACATCGCAACCTGAATCGGTAACAATTGCTATCGATGGCCTTGATTTAGACATCTCTTCAGACTGCTGATGCATATCATCAGCCTTCTGATTTTTTATTTCTCCAAATTTGCTGCAAATATCAAAAACGCTGTCCGGACTGTTTGTGTGTATATGAATCTTTATCTTTTCTTTATTCCCTGCTAAAATCAGACTATCTCCGAACTCATTGAGCTGGGTATTAACTTTTGTTCGTTCAAGATTTTCTCCGATTATAATACATTCAGTGCAATACTGGAATTTTGATTTTTCAATGTTCTTAATAAAAGATTCATTCTTCTCATTTAAATCTAAATTATGTTTTATATCAGGGTGCATAGACTCATCATTTTCAAGGTAATATAAAAATCCATCAAACATATCAACAAGGCCAGCGGCTCCAGCATCAACAACACCAGAATCTTTTAGTAGCTTCATCTGATCAGGGGTCTTTTGAAGTGACTTCTTTGAGACTGTGCATATTTTCTTGATTACGCCAAGCATATCACCATCAGAAAAAGATATTTTTGAAATATCCCTCATTACACTTATTATTGTTCCTTCTTTAGGATCCATCATAGAGCTCTGTGCTGCCTTGAATCCAGATTCCAGTATATGGGAAATATTCTCTGAGTTAATTGATTGATAGTCCTTCACGCCATCTGCCAATCCAATAAAATACTGCGCGATGATTGTCCCAGAGTTTCCCCTGGCGGTATTGAGCGCGGTATCAGATATCAGCAACAGTGTCTTTTCAATATTTTCATTGATATCATCTTCCTCTATCTGTATGATAGGGCGAAGGGTAAACATCAGATTGGTCCCTGTATCTCCATCAGGCACAGGAAACACATTTATGCTGTTAAGATAATCCTGCTTTGATATAACATTTATTATCCCAGAGGATATAGCTTTATGAAACTCATGGCCATTTATTTCATTAATTTTTTTCATCTGTCAAATATATTTATAATTATCAATATAAGCATTAAAAATCGCTCCCCTTCATTATGAAAATATTTTTAATAATTTAAATGTTTTAAATGCATCAAACCACCGGTGAAACTGCATGGTAAAATGATTGTCTGATGGGGCCTCTATTATTCCATCCCATGCTTTTTTGAAATTATATTGAATAAGAAACTCTGGTAGCCCCTCATGAATTTCTTTACACTGCTCTAGCACATCAGAGGATGTATTATTTTTTGATTTAAGAGCAACCCCTATCCAGCTTCTCAATATTTTATATGATTCCTCTGAATAATGAAGATCCGGGATATTCAAATCTCCATCCAGGCACTTTTTCATGCGGGTGCTGGTACCCAAATAACAACGATCACTTGAGCGTGAGGATGGATGAATAAGAATATCTTGAATACTGTATATGTCTCTGAACTTCTGCAGATCCTGCAAAAAATAAAAGTCTTCAGCTGCCTTTTTTTTATTCATCCCACCAACTGATACATATGACGAGGTTCTACACACCATAGTGGAGCCAAGAGGAATATGATAATAGGGCGAACCACACTCTTTCATTTTTGAAGAATTATATTTTAGAAAATATTCATAATCCTCAATTAGCTTTATTGTTTTTGGATCATCCTTTAGATGACTGAAATTAACCGTTGCGCCATGCCATTTATTCTTTATCTGGGAATGGCTAATTGTTTTCAGGTAGTGCTCATCTAGTATAGAGTCGGCATCGATAAAACAGATTACAGAATCATTACTTGAAAAATGTAGTGACATATCAACAGAAATTTTTCTTGCCATCCCAACTACGGACTCTTTATCTGGGATTGCCCGCCCATTTGAATAGGCATCAATAAGCATCATATCAAAATTATAACTGGTATCAACGAGTTTTTTATATGTCTTATCGTTATTCTTAATTACCCTTTTACTTTGCTCTTCATCAGAATTATTAACAACAATCGAAACAAGAGCATCATCCAGCAGCCTGCTTTGTTTATTTATAGATTCAAGGGTCTGAAAAATGTAGTCGTATTCATCATAGCACGGTATTGAGACAATGTAATTGTAGTTAGATTTTTTTGGGGTTTTATAGATATCCCAGCTGTCGAAATCTGTTTTTGTATCTATATATTTTTTATATTTTACTTCCATCTATATTATTTTTTACCAAGCTGTAAACTGAATCAAATTGATCATAATCAATCCAGTTGATATCGATACCTCTTTTTTCCATTCTGCGAAACCAGGTGCGCTGTCGTTTTGCAAATCTTCTGATTGCTGTGGTTAAATCTCTAATAAACCCATCCCTGGATATTTCCTTTCTTATCAATTGTCCTATAAATTTATACTCCAGGCCAAAATAGTCTAGCCTCTGCATCGGAAGCCCTTGTTTTAATAATGCATTTACTTCATCTATCATCCCAGCATCAATTCTACTAATCAATCTTTCTTTTATTCTTTCTCTTAGTTTCTCTCTATCAACCCTCACCCCTACTACAAGCGCATCATCAAGCATAGGCCTAAAAGAAAAATTAGAAGAGTGACTGTTATTTGATATTTCTATGCTCCTTACAATTTGTTTTTTTGTATCTAAAAGCATTGAGGAGAAATCTTTATTTGATACTTTATTTTTTAATATTTCTAGTAGCTCTTCCTTTGATTTTTTGTATAAACTCTCTCTAAGCTCATGGTCCGGCGGAGGTTTATTTGATAAATCATAATCCAATAAAATCGATTCAATATACAGGCCTGTCCCCCCGCATAAGATAGGCATTCTATGGCTTTGAATTATTTTATTATAAGAGCTATAAAAATCTTTCTGGAAGTCATAGACACTATAATTTTCAGATGGATCTAATATATCAATAAGATGGTATCTAATATTTTTCCCCTCATAGCGATACTCAGTTAAATCTTTACCGGTTCCGATATCCATGCCCCTGTAAATCTGTCTTGAATCAGCGGATATTATCTCCCCATTTATTTTACTGGATAATCTAACTGCAAGGGTAGTTTTTCCGCTGGCTGTTGGCCCTGTTATTATAATAAGTTTCTTATTATTTTTTTTGTTTGATAGCATATATAATATTTGCAAAATATGTTAAGAAATTAACGAAAATATATAAAATTAGCTTATGGAATATACAATTATAATAATGTTAGCTATTATCTCCCTGCTACTGGGATTCTGTTTATTTTATTTGATTATAAATAACAGTAACAAAACGAATTCCATCGATGATTCAATAAGGAATCTATTTGATATACAAAAAGGAGAGTGGGAAAATAAACAGCTTAAACTAGAGGGGCTCTTCAATCCACTAAATGAAAATCTAGGGAAGCTAAAGGAGCATATTAGAGAACTTGAGATAAAAAGGGAGGGCGCATACCAGTCTCTAGGAACTGAGCTCAGGCAGCTAGCATCTCAACAAAAAGAACTTCAAGATACTACACATGATTTAAAAAACGCTTTAAAATCATCAACAGCAAGAGGTAGGTGGGGTGAAATTAAACTAAAAAATATAGTGAAGCTCTCTGGCATGGATCAGCATGTAGACTTTCAAGAACAAACGACAACAAAAACAGATGAGGGCACTATACGCCCCGATATGCTTGTAAATCTTCCCAATGGAGGAATAATTGTCATTGATGCCAAGTCCCCATACAAGGCATTTCTTGAATCAATAGAACAAGATGATCCAGACACCTCTAAGGAGTTGCTGGTTAAACACGCAAAGGCAACAAGAACATTTATGCGTTCACTCTCCCAAAAGAAATACTGGGAGCAGTTTGAAGGGAAATCGCCTGATCTTGTTGTAATGTTTATCCCTATTGAATCTGCTCTGTATGCGGCATTTGAGAATGATAAAAATTTGTTTGATGATGCACTGGAAAACAAAATATTAATTGTTTCTGCGGTATCGCTTCTTGCCATACTAAAAGCCATTTACCATGGGTGGATGCAACTTGAGCTTGATGAAAATACACAAAAAATAGCTGATGAGGGGAAAGAGGTCTACAGGAGATTTATGAAGTTTAAATTGATGTTTGATGATATTGGGCAAAAATTAAAGGCATCAATGGAGGCGGTAAATAAAGCAGCTGGATCGATGAACTCAAGGGTGCTCCCTAGCATGAAGAGGCTAAAAGAAATGGGTGCGGGCAGTGAAAATATAAAAAAAACTGAGTTGCTTGATATTGACAATGAAGCTGAAGCAGGAAATAAAGATGAGTAGCGCTGGTGATATAATAGCTATAGGTGGAGGTGGCTTTGGAAGGACTCCTGAATCACCTCTTATTGAAAAATATATCATTAAACAAACAAAGAAAAAGAACCCTAAAATATCTTTTTTCCCTACAGCAAGCGCAGAAAATGAAAAATATATAGAAAATTATTACAAGGCATTCTCAATACTTCCGTGTGAGCCTATGCATGTGAGTCTGTTTAGCAGAACAGAGGATGTAAAAAAAATTATTGATGAATCGGATGTTATTTATGTGGGAGGTGGAAACACTAAAAGCATGCTTGCTGTATTTAAAGAATGGAATATCAGCAACCTGCTAATAAGAGCAAACAAAAAAGGAAAAATATT
>CAYNPP010000049.1:8233-10737 GCA_964399095.1 uncultured bacterium
TTAGCTGGAGTTAGCTCAGGGATGATTTGCTTGTATGAAAAAGGAGTTACTGACTCATGGAGCGATTAACTTAAGATTATAGATTGCTTAAATATTTTACCTGGATGCTCATGTCCCCACTATGATGGAGAAGAGGATAGACGTCCATCTGTACATAAATTTATCTTAGAAAATAATATAAATTCCTGCTTGGCCGTGGAAGATGGCGCAGCTGTTCACTATAAAAATAATAGCATATACAGATGCATATCATTTTATAATAATAAAAATGTATATACAGTCAAAAAGAGTGATGCGAAGATTATTGAGATAGAACATCAGATGTATAGCATAGCTTAATTACTGTTACAATTTGTAAATTATATTCTATTTGTATTTTTTTTGCTTAATAATACATTGAATTTGAAATTAAATATTTAAGGGGAAGTCAATGATAAGATTACTATCTGCAATTATCTTCATAGGAGTGTGCCTGGGGGCTGAGGTTAAATCCTTTGGTGAAAACGAAACATCAATTAGCATTATAAGAGCCAGCGAATCCAAAATTTCTGTAGATGTTAATGTTAACCACGTTAATTTTGATATTGTAAGAGAAAATAATGCAAACTATACCTCCATTTCTCTAGATAGCAGGTACTCCTCAAATGAAATAGGGAAACCTGCTCTTCCACAGATTAATAAATTGATTGATATCCCTTTTGGTGCAGATTTCCACGTTAAAATTATTAATAAAGAATTTGTAGATTTTAATCTTGCGGATAGCGGATATCCCACATCTATTCTACCGGCCCAACAATCTATATCAAAAAGTCAGGATATTGAAAATATTGTATTCGTTGTTGATAATGATACATATAAAAAAAATGAATTTATCAATACTAAACTTGTTGATATAGAAGATAAGGGTGTAATGCGGTCTATCAGAATAGCAAATATTATGACAACTCCATTTGATTATAATCCCATAACTGGAATACTTAGAGTCTACACCCATCTGGAATTTGAGATAGAAATACAGAACGCAGATATAAATCTAACAAATGCAATGAAAAGAGATTACTATTCTCCTTATTTCGAACCAATCTTCAGCGCTGCTATTGATGGGTATCAGGGTTTAAACACCAGAGAAGATGATTTAATAGAGGATAGAGTGACATATGTAATTATAGCAAATCAAATATTTGAAAATTATTTAGATGACTTTATTTCCTGGAAAACTAAAAAAGGATTCAAAGTAATAACAGCATATACAAATGAAATTGGATCTTCAGCGAGTGCAATTAGATCATATTTAGTTGATTTATATAATAACCCTGGTATAGGGAACGCTCCCCCATCTTTTGTTTTATTGGTAGGCGATACTCAGCAACTACCTGCCTCATACAGCAGCGGTGGCCATGTTTCAGATTTAGATTACTGCGATTTTTCAGGTGACAACCTCCCTGAAATACTACATGGAAGGTTCAGTGCAAGTAACCCATCTCAGCTGACTGTCCAAATTGAGAAAACTATAGAATATGAGCAGTACTCCATGCCTGACCCATCATTTCTTCAAGAAGTTATTATGATATCTGGGGTTGATGCCAACTACGCGCCTACTTATGGCAATGGACAAATAAATTATGGGAATAATTATTATTTCAATTTTTCTAATAATATTGTTTCAAATACCTTTTTATATCCAGCCTCTGCAAGCTCTGGGTCGCAGATACTCAGCTTGGCAAATCAAGGAGCAGCATTTATGAATTACACTGCGCATGGCTATGAACAGGGATGGGCTGATCCGGCTTTTGATAATAATGATGCATCTAATATGAGCAATAATCATAAATACCCTACAATGATAGGAAATTGCTGTTTAACAAATGCCTTTGACTCAGGAACATGCTTTGGTGAAGCCTTGCTGAGAAAAAGTGGGGGTGGAGCAATTGGATATATTGGTGGATCGGATGTGACATACTGGAATGAAGATTATTGGTGGGGAGTTGGCTCTGGAGGCATCACTTCAAATCCAAACTATAATTCTACTGGTGAGGGTGCCTACGATGGGATGTTCCATAATCAGGATGAGGAAACATGGGCAGTAGTAAACTCAGCGATTATGTTTGTGGGGAACCTTGCCGTTGTTGAAGCAAATGGAATGGATGACTATTATTGGGAAATTTATCATTTGATGGGTGACCCATCCCTATCAACGTATTTTGGTGTCCCTGATGCTAATAATGTCGAGCATGATGAGCTACTTCCAGTGGGAAGCGAGGCCATTGAAATTGAAGCGGAGCCTTTTTCTTATATTGGTATAACCCAGGGTGACAATCTACTTGGATCGGGGACAGTAGATGATACTGGCTTTGCTGTAATTATTTTTAACTCCCCTATCAATCAACCTGGGATTTTAGATATTGTTGTTACAGCGCAAAATAAAGAGCCTTACTTTGGAGAAATTGCAGTTGCATCACCAGATGGTGCATTTGTAACTGTTGACAATGTTGAGATTGACTATG
>CAYNPP010000050.1:0-10261 GCA_964399095.1 uncultured bacterium
AACTCCGGTATAATAATGAAACCTGGAGATAAAAATTCAATGATTGAGTGCTTTGAGCATCTGTACGGTAACCATGCTTTATTGCAGACCCTTGGAGAAAATGGCAATAAATATGTTAAAAAAAACTATAATCGTGATAACTTAGCTAGCCAAATGATTCATATTATCGAAAATAGTTTGGAATCAAATAAAGCAAACAAAAGTTAATTATGAGAAAATATTTTATTATTACATTATTTTGTATTCTATATGGGTATGAATTTAATCCATACTCTATGATTTCATATAATTCTGATAGTGACTTGTATCCTACGCAAAATACTGACCTTACTTCAATGAGAATTGGTGTAAAATATATCTATAATAAAAGTTTTATCAGCATTACCTCTGATTTTTCATACAATATATTTAAGGGGTCTAATATTATTTTTGATGATTTTAATGATACTCAGGCTTTAGGTAAAGTTGAACAGAGTCCAGGTTTATCCTCAGATCAGTATAACTATTTTTCTGCTATATTTTTATCAAAGTATAGTTTTGAAACAATTCAATGGTACGCTAATATATCCTCCCCAAAATGGGGCCCAGGTAAGTCAAGCTTGATATTATCTGGAAAGGTCCCACCATTTCTTAATGTCGGATATATATGGAAATTGAATGAAAAAATTTCCTATGAACATATGTATGGTTCATTAGTGAGTATGATAGAAGATACTACATTCAATAATCTATATAATGCTTCAAATAGAAATCCATATTATAAACGAAATATATTTTTACATAGATTATCATTAGATATATATCCGAATTTTTCAATTTCTTTATATGAAATGATTGTATATGGAGGGAATAGAAGCATAGAACCATATTACATGATTCCTTTTATTCCATTTTTGCCTACTCAAACTTATCTAGGAGATATAGATAATGATTTAATAGGGGGCTCAATGGAATATCAACCAATGGATAAAATGAGCGTATATACTACTCTCATTATAGATGAATGGAGTCCATCATATACATTTAATAAAATTCATAAAAATTGGTTTCTGTATCAATTAGGAATTGAATTAAATGATTTAATTATCTCAAATGATAATTTAGTGGTTGAGTATGTATGGTCAGAATTACGAGTCTATAAACATAGATTTGAGATTAATGATTATTATTCATATGGATATCCATTAGGTTTTTGGGGAGGTCCTCATTCTGAGCAATTTAGTATACTATATAAAACCGCATACAAAGATATTACTATCTCACCTGGATATACTTTTGCTAAAAGAGGAACGATTGTAGATTCAATTACAGAGGAAAAATATAGCAATGACTTTTATTATGATAGATATTCAGATGGATACGAAAAAAAAGATATAATCAGTTTAGTATTTAGTTATAAATTTATGGATAATATCAAGCTAAATTTTGGATACAATCACATAATTTGGAATAATCCTGATTTTAAAATAAATGAGATTGATCCCATTGATATTAGCTCTAGCATAATAAAAAATGATTTTTTTCTGTTACTAGATTACCGTTTTAAATAGATATGAAAATTACACTAAAAAATATAAGAGAGAACAAAGATTCTATAGTAGAATTACTTAAGCTAAAATTTTTTGACATTGCTATTATAGATAAAATATTAGATCTTGATGCTCAATGGAGATCCTATGTGTCTGAAGTTGAAAAACTAAAAGAAAAGAGAAATAAATCTTCTAAGAAAATTTCAGATTTAAAAAGAAATGGTGAACAAGCAGATGACATCATAAAGGAGATGCAATCTGTATCAGACGATATAAAAACAATTGATGCAAGAGCACTAACTACAAAAAAACAAATTGATATACTTTTACTTGACATACCTAATACTCCTCATATTTCAGTCCCTAAAGGAGAGAATGAAAATTATAATATTATTATCAGGGAGTGGGGATGCAAACCTGAATTTGCATTTGGGATAAAAGATCATGTGCAGTTGGGTGAATCATTAAATATATTTAATTTTAAAGCAGGAGCAAAAATATCAGGTTCAGGATTTCCAGTATATACTAATATGGGAGCACGTCTAGAAAGAACATTAATTAATTTTATGATAGATCATCATACAAAAAAAGGATATGTGGAGATGTTTCCACCATTTTTAGTAAATAGTAAATCTATGCAAACTACAGGACAGCTCCCAAAATTTATAGATGATATGTATAATGTACCCACGGATGAGTTATTTTGCATCCCAACGGCAGAGGTCCCTGTAACTAATTACTATAGAGATCAAGAATTAAAAGAAAATGATTTTCCTATTAAGTTTGCTGCTTATAGTGCATGTTTTAGAAGAGAAGCTGGGAGCTATGGTAAGGATACAAAGGGTTTACTGAGATTGCATCAATTTAATAAGGTTGAGTTAGTAAAGTTTTGCACCCCAGATTCTTCGTATGATGAGCTAGAGCAATTGGTAAATGATGCTGAAGAGATATTACAGCTTTTGGGACTACACTATAGAATAATTGAGTTATGTACAGGTGATTTATCCTTCTCAGCAGCAAAATGTTATGATATTGAAGTGTGGTCACCTAGTGAAGATAAATATCTTGAAGTCTCTAGCTGCAGCAATTTTGAAGCTTTTCAAGCTAACAGAGGAAATATGAAGTTCAGATCATCTATTTCGAATAAACTTGAGTATTTGCATACTCTTAATGGCTCTGGGCTTGCTACACCTAGATTGATGGTAGCTCTTTTAGAGACATATCAGCAAAAGAACGGAACAATTATATTGCCTAAGGCATTACAAACTTACATGGGGACCGACACTATAAAAAATGACTAGACATTATTACTCTCTTATTTTATTTGTTTCAGTTCTTATTTCACAAGATTCTATTAGTACTAATATAATAAATGTAAATGCTAATGACTCTCTGACTACAAATGATTCATCTATACCATCAACACTCAATACAGACGTAATTGACAATCCTATAAGCTCTCTATTTAAAGATCAAATAAATGAATCTAAAATTCTGTTGTCAGATGCAATCATATCAGATCACACAAGTGATACACTCAACGCACTTTATAATTTTAAAGTATTATTTGAAACACTTGCTCAGATGGATGAATTAAATAATATGGATGAGTTTGAGGAATTAGAATATAATAAACTTCTCACAACAGCAGTAGACTACTATGAAAATAAGGCTGTTACAATAAATAAAGTTGAAGGAGGACTTTCAGTAGCCTTGCTTAGAGATAAACTTGATGAGTACACTTACGGTCAAAATCTTGAAGACCTTGAATTTGTAGATGAAACTGTTGAAATAATTGAAGGGCGTATCCCTATTACATACAATAGAAAAGTTCAAAGTATTATTAAGTTTTTTCAGAATCAAGGTAAGAACAGTATCCAGAAATGGCTCAATAGAATGAATAAATATAAAAAAATAATCTTACCTATACTTGAAGAAGAGAATATGCCCCCTGAATTATTTTATCTTGCTATGATTGAGAGTGGGTTAAATGCAAACGCATATTCGTATGCTCACGCTTCCGGGGTCTGGCAATTTATTTCATCTACTGGTAAAATTTATGGCTTAAATAAAACATGGTATGTGGATGAAAGATTAGATTTTGAAAAATCTACACGTGCAGCAGCAAGATATTTGACTGATTTATATAGAGAGTTCGATGATTGGTATCTAGCATTTGCTGCATATAATTCTGGTTCAGGGAGAGTACAAAGAGCAATAAAGCGGCATGACTCAAGAGATTATTGGGAATTATTTTCATTGCCAAAAGAGACTCAAAACTATGTTCCCAATATAATGGCTGCAATATTTATTTCTATGGACCCTGAAAAATATGGATTTACTCCTAATCCTGACCCTGACTTTGAATGGCGTGTTATAGATATAGACAAATCTGTATCACTTGAGAAAATTGCTGAATGCTCAAAGTTATCTATCAAAGATTTAAAATATTATAATCCTGAAATAAAGCAAGGTGTTATACCACCACTCAAGGATAATGAGGTCTATAAATTTAGATTACCACTAGTAGCGGATAGTAGCTTTGATTCGCTATTTGCACTTGTTGAAGAAGAAAATATAGAAGAAGTTGTTTTTAAAACTCATAAAGTAAAAAGGGGAGAAAGTTTATGGCTTATAGCAAAAAAATATAATGTAAGTACGAAGGATATCATATCATTAAATAAGATAAAAAATCCGAACCTTTTAAAGCCTAATAAGTATCTTCAAATTCCTGTTAGAGGATATCAGGAATATTTAAAGGAAACTCTTTCTTCAAATAAAAAAAAGAAAATTCATCACACTGTAAAACGAGGAGATACGATAAGTGAAATTGCTGAGATGTATAAGACATCAATAAAAAATATAAAAAGATGGAATGGCCTTAGATCAGATGTAATAAGAATAGGCCAGAAACTAGAGATATGGACCAAGGAATCGAAAACAGTACTAAGCAAAAATAAATCTTCACAGAGAGTATACTATACTGTAAGGTATGGAGATACTCTAAGTGAAATTGCTATAAAGTATGGTGTATCTATAAAAAAAATAAAAAGATGGAATAGACTTAGCTCTGATAAGATTGTTATCGGACAGAAACTAATTATTTGGTCAAATTTATAATGAAAAAAATTAGTAAAAAGATATTTTTTTTTATTGTCATAATATTATTCATATCTATTTTACCTATAAATAAAATATTTGATTACAGTAAAAAGATTGGTTTAATTGTAGTTGATTATCCAATTTCCTCTTCAGAGCAATTTAATAAGGATTTAGACTATTTAGTAGATAGAGGTGATATTAATTCTATTATTATTAAACTAAATACGCCGGGTGGAGGTGTAGCAGCAAGTCAAGAAATTTATAATAGAATAAAATCAACTAAGGAGGATTATGATATTGAATTTATTTCTTCCGTCGAAGGAATTGCTGCTTCCGGTGGCTATTATGTAGCAATAGCAACAGATAAGATATTTGCTAATTCTGGATCAATAACTGGTTCAATTGGTGTCATCATGGAATATCCAGTAGTAAAAGATCTTTTAGATGTTATTGGAATTGAATTTCAAACAGTAAAAAGTTCTACTTTTAAAGATTCTGGATCACCATTCAGAGAAATGACGCTAATAGAAACGGAATACTTTCAAGAGCTAATAAATGATTTATATGATCAATTTGTTGAAGAGGTATCTAGACAAAGAGATATTCCTAAAGATCAGTTGTTAAATATTGCTGATGGTAAAGTTTTTTCTGGAAGACAGGCTCTAAATTTAAATTTAATAGATACATTGGGCAGTTTTCATGATGCTATAGATTATATTAAAGATAAAAATAATTTTGAAAAGGTTAAAATTGTAGAAAGAGTTGATAAAAAAAGAAGTTTTTTTGACTTTATTTTTAATGTACTTTCTAATAAATTAGGAACAACTAATAGTAATTATATAATACCACAATATCTTATTGTTAATTAGGGGGAGAAATGACAAAAGCTGATATTGTTGAACAGGTTGCGCAAGCTACCGGTTTAACCAAAGTTGAAACAGAAGCTGTTCTAGATGGAATAATTTTTTATATTATTGACTCATTGAAAAGAGGAGAGCGTGTTGATATGAGAGGCTTTGGTAGTTTTCTTGTTAAGCAAAGAGCTCCTAGAGAGGCCAGGAATCCAGCGACAAGTGAAGTAGTTAAATTAAATGAGAGATTTGATCCTATTTTTAAAGTATCAAAATTATTAAAGAAAAGTGTTAATCAATCCTTAATCAGAGGATTTTAGTATAAAGGAATAGATATATGCCATGTGGTAAAAAAAGAAAAAAAAGAAAGATGAATACTCATAAGAGAAAGAAAAGACTTAGAGCTAATCGACATAAGAAAAAAAATAAGTAATATTTAAATGGCCTATTTAGTAGGCCATTTTTTAATGCCTACAATATATACAGTATCACAAATCAATAATTCTGCAGACCAACTACTGCAAGAAAACTATTCTAAAATATCAGTATCAGGTGAGATTAGTTCACTTAAAGCATCACCAAGTGGACATGCGTACTTTACATTAAAGGATAATCAATCTGAACTACCTTGCGTTATGTTTAAAAGTAATTTTATTAGATTTAAAGATTTAATGGTTATCGGTGATAAAGTAGAGTTGCAAGGTTCTTTATCTTTATATAAACCAAGAGGTCAATATCAATTCAAGGTTTCTAAAGCGAAAGAAATAGGAAGGGGAGACTTTTGGGTTAAGTTTGAAAAACTAAAAAAGAAATTATCTGATGAGGGGTTGTTTGATCAATTGCACAAAAAGACAATTCCAAATTTCCTTAAAAAAATTGTAATTATTACTTCCAATCACGGTGCAGTAAAAACTGATATAATAAATATTTCAAGGAAAAGGTGTAAATATCAAGAGTTATATTTGTTCCCTGTATCTGTTCAAGGAAAAACTGCTTCCCAAGAAATCATCGATGCTATAGAGTATATAAATTCAGAATTCAAATTTGATGTAATAGTCCTTGCTAGAGGAGGTGGATCAATTGAAGATTTATGGCCATTTAATGATGAAAAATTAGCAAGAGTTATATTTAAATCGAATATTCCTATAATATCTGCCATTGGACATGAGGTTGATTATACGATATCTGATTTTGTCGCAGATAAAAGAGCATCTACACCTTCTGATGCAGCAGAGATAATTTCAATAGATCAACAAGAGATGCTACAGAGGATTGATAGCTTATTTTTACGTGCAAATAATGCAGTTAAATTCAATATTGAAAATAAAAATGAGCAAATTAAATCATTAACAAATAAGAAAGTAATAAAGAGTCCAAATGAGGGATTAAAAATTTTAAAAGATAAAACTAATAATATAACTGAAAAACTAAACACTAGATTAGAAGTGATAATTAATGAATTTACATTAATAGTGAATAATTATAAATCTAATTTATTAAATTTAAATCCTAGAAATGTTTTAAATAGGGGCTACTCCTTTATATTGAATGCAGATAAAAAACCTATAACATCATTATCAGATGTTGCTGTGGGGAAAAATATTTATTCTATATTAAAAGATGGTGAAATTATATCGGAGGTTAAAAACAAAAATGAAAAAAAGAACGAAGAATAGCGAGTTAACATTTGAAGAACACCTCGACAACGCAAAAGGCATAATTGAAAAATTAGAATCAGGAGAGTGTCATCTTGATGAAATGCTAAATTTATATGAAAATGCAGTTCAATCAATTAAATACTGTAATGAGAAACTTACAGCCTTTGAAGATAAAATTAAGGTTATTAATAAAAAATCAGATGATACATATGAGCTAGATGAAGAATAATGAAAATTGGAATATATGTAAATAAGAACAAAACGTTTATAAAGGATATTATAGATTTAATAGAAAACAATTTCCCATCACCTTCTTATAATCTTATTTTTATTAATGAACATCAATTTCTTAAAGAAAAATTCAATATCCAGAACAAAAATAAGAACCTCGATTATGATATTTTATTTACTATTGGTGGAGATGGGACCATTTTATCGGCTATAAGATCAGAATATAAAAATAAAAAACCAATGTTTGGTATTCATGCGGGAAATCTTGGATTCTTGGCGGAATCAGATGTAGGAAATTGTGAACAGGTATTCAAGCTGATAAAAGAGTCTAAATACAAAATTGAAAAAAGATATCTCTTTGATGTACAGGTTAAAGATGATTCTAATAATGAAAGTTATATATGTGCAAATGACATTGTTTTTTCTAGGGGAAAATCTGCTAGAACAATGAAAATTAATGTATATAATCATGATATACTTGTTAACAGATATGAAGGAGATGGTTTAATTATTTCAACTGCAAATGGTTCAACTGCATACTCACTATCTGCTGGAGGTCCAATTATATATCCTACTTTGGATTTAATGACATTAACACCTATTTGTTCTCATTCATTATCAACTAGAAGCATTGTGCTAGATGGTGAGTCAAAGCTAAAAATATTATTTACTGATGATAAAAAAATTAGAACTTTGGCTATTGATGGTCAATTAAATATAAATATAAAGGACAATACAATTATTAATATAAATGTATCAAATACGCATGTTAATTTTTTAATTCCTGACACTTCAGATTATTTTAAAAAATTAAGACATAAAATGGGGTGGCACAATAATATCAATGATAAAAGTTATAGTTAGTATAATTTTCATTTTCATTTTTGGTTGTTCTAGACAACAGGACAAATCATTTGATGATTTATCGCTATCGTTCATCGATTGGATGAATGCTTCTACGTCTGATTTTAATAATAATGAATCTATCCTAGAATTCAATTCTACCGTAAAAAGATTTTCTCTAGAGTTAAATCAAATAAATAAGAATAAATTAACAAAGAGCAAAGTAAATGACTACAGGCTAATTAAAAGATTCCTAGAAAAAAATATTTTTGAATATAATAGAGAGGGAAAGTATAGGTGGAATTTAATTTCTTCTTTTGATCAATATGAGTTAATTCAATATAAATATGAAGACCCTAAGCAGTTAGCAATGATAAATAAGATATTAAATATTTATCCTAGAGATATGATTTGGAAAGAAAATTTTGAGTTTTGGTATAAAAATATTTATCCTAAGTATGATGATTTTAAAAATAGAAGTCAGCTCACTCATTTGCGTCATAATATTTTAAATTATCCCTATGCTTTAGACTCTCTTGAGAATGCAACTGAAAAAAGTATCAAAATATTTAAAGATACTATTTTTAAAATTTCACTTCCAATATATCTCTCTTCTAATGATGAACCGTTATGGACAGATTTTAGTGATACTCTTAGTGTAGTGCACTGGACTTCAAATAACATCGATGCTTCATTAAAATCTTTATATTATTCATCAGTCGAAAATGATTCTGTGAATTATTCTATTATACAAAATTTAATAGATACCAATGGAAATAATATAGATAAGGTAATCAAAGATCAAGGTTATATGGATGCATATACTTTAGCTTTATCTTACAAAAACATTATTAATAACTCTGAGTTATCATATTGGGTTAAAAATATATTTAAACTTTTATATTTTAATGATAGGCTTGAAGAGGCAATTATGTCGATTGTAGCTTTGAAATACTACATTTACAATGAGGATATAAATAAAAGCATGACAAAGTATAATGATTTTAATATTATTCATAATAATGTAGCCTCTACTTATTCGAAAAGATCAACAGATAGTACAGAAAAATATTTTTCTCAGAAAAGAAAAATTTATGGTCATGATTATACTTATATAATTAAATTTCTATCGTACAACACGCTTTTAAATCAGATAGATAAAGAAGTAGACGAACAATTTGCATATGAAAAATTTATTTCAGTTTTGGAGAATAATCTAAATACAAATCTAAACCACATTATTTATAAAAATTAAAATTAAGTGACAAAAAATCATAAATATGATGAATCTAGCATAAAATCCTTAGAGTGGTTTGAGCATATACGAAGACGTCCTGGAATGTACATTGGGAAATTAGGAAATGGTAGTTCTCCAGATGATGGTATATATGTACTGTTAAAAGAAGTTATTGATAATTCTATTGATGAATATGTTATGGGATATGGGAAAAAAATTGAAATAAAAATTTCCAAAGATCAAGTTTCAGTTAGAGATTATGGAAGAGGTGTACCCCTAGGGAAACTACTAGATTGTATAACAAAAATAAACACAGGGGCAAAATATGATTCTAAAGTATTTAAGAAATCCGTAGGATTGAATGGAGTAGGTATTAAAGCGGTCAATGCATTATCAGATACGTTTACAGCAGAGTCAGTAAGAGATGGTGAAATAAAAAAAATAGTATGCTCAAAAGGGCTTGTAAATATAGAAAATGATATAGATTCTACCTCACTTAGAAATGGCACTAGGATAGTTTTTAAACCTGATGCTAGTATATTTAAAAATTATAGGTATCTTCTTGATTATGTAGAAAATAAAATATGGAATTATGCATATTTAAATTCTGGATTAATAATTGAATTAAATAATGAACAATATATTTCTCAAGCAGGTCTCCTTGATTTACTAACTAAGAAAACTGAGAATGTTAACTTACGCTACCCAATAATTCACATAAAAGATAGTGATATTGAATTAGCTATTTCACATACTAATAATTATAATGAAGAATATTATACCTTTGTTAATGGTCAGTTTACTACTCAA
>CAYNPP010000051.1:0-10256 GCA_964399095.1 uncultured bacterium
ATTTTGCACAAAAATCTATTTATGATGAACAGGTCGACTCTGCTTATTATTATTATGAAAAGTCACTTAGTAGATCTTCTAATAATAATCAGAAAATCAACATTTTAAATAAAATGATACATACAGCAGAAAAACATAAGGATTATAATAATATTGTTCTCTTTTTGGATAGAATTTATCCATATCTCCCAACTGATAAAGACAAAAAAGAAATTAAATTATTATCATTAGAATATTATAAAATGAATAAAAACTATGATTTTCTTTTAGTAGAAATTCAGAAGTTACTCAATCAATCGATATATAATGATAAACGACTTTTTTTATTGATCGAACTAGCGAAAGCTTATTATGAACTAAATGATTATTCTGCAAGTGAATCAATTTTATATGAGGTGACCGAATCATATTCAAAGAAAAATGAAACTGCTGAGGCTTATTATTTCTTAGGACAGATTTCATTAAAACGTAGTTTTAATTATTCTTTGGCTAAAGAATATTTTGACAAATCTAATCAAGAGAAAAAAAGCTCTAAGTATGCAAAAAAGTCTAAGAGTTTTATATCTAAAATCGAATCATATGAGAATAGTTTGCTGCAATTAGATTCTGCTCTTGTCGTTAGCCCTGATTCAATGGATGCACAAATTTCTGCAGATTCATTACTTTTTGATTTAGCGCAGTCTTATTATTTTGAATTTAGTAGAGTAGATTCATCAATTTCAAGACATAAACAATTAATCAATATCTTCCCAGCTTCTATATACTACCCTAAATCATTATTTGTATTATCTGTGATTGATAGTGTGAATCAAGAATGGAATAGCAAATTAGATTCCAATTTCCCAGATTTTAATGATAAAAATTCATCAGTATCAAATAGTACAGGTATGATTTATTCTGATGAGTTCCATGAAGTTTTAGATTTATTGGAATTAGAATTGCATGATGAAGCGTATGCAAAGCTGATAAATTTATATCCAAAAACTAATAATCCAGAATTGTTGTACTATCTCGGATATATAAATGAAGTATATAGACAAGATATCAAAGAAATGTTATATTATTATATCAAATACTGCAATGAAGGAGAAACTCTAGGTAACATTGATATTGTAAAGGATAAATTAGGAATTTATTATATACAAATTGCGCATGATATTATTAATAAAAACTTTAAGTTTAAAGTTGATGAATGCTATGATTTTGCCGTATCTAAGCATGATATAATTTCTAAAAATCAAGATATAAATATAAACACTATTAATGCATTTTGGTTGATGTATGATTATTGCCTTCGAGATGCAAATCATTATTTAGCATCTAGCAAGGATGAAATTATAAAGTTTTTAGAAAAGATGGACATATCCTATAATAAATTGATTTCCCAGACCATATATGTTGATCAGATTGATAGTGCTGTTTTTAATCTCCCATCAAAAAGAGATTGGTTCTATAACATAAATATCTACAAAGAAATAAAGGAGGAAGTGCAAAGAGAAGTATCATTAAAAATTTCTCAAACTGCATTTTTACAAATTAAAGAAGTAAAGACAGACTCTACAATACATCAATCTTTTTATTCTTCTTTTGAAGAAAATGTGGCAGATAGTTTAGCTGATAAAAATCTACTACTAACTAAAAGCTTTATAAGCGTAATTGAATCTGCTAAAGATTCGTTGATTGTAGATTCCTCTTTAGTGATAGCTGACGAATATCTTGATATTTTTTATGAAAAGATAATCAATAAAACTGTTAATTTTATGGAAATAAATACTTTATCAAAGGATTTGAAAATTGAATATGAGTCAATAATAAATAACTATTCTCAATATTTAAATGAGTTCAATAATATCATTGTAAGAGAAGAATCATTAGAAGAAGATTATGAAGAAGAGACAGATATAGATATTAAGCCTGACGAAAAACATTTTGAAAGATTGAATATAGATGGCATTGATTTAGATAAACTTAAACTATTTAAAAATTAATATGATTATAAATGAAACCTGCAAAGTAATTTCCAATCTCCAAATTGCACAAAATATATATGAAGCGCATTTGCAATCTAGAGATATAGCTCAACAAGCTGAACCAGGTCAATTTATAAATATTTTACCTAGCAGCAATTTTCCAAGAACAATGCGTAGGCCCATGAGTATTTCGTATCAAGATAAAGATTCATTGAAGATTATATATAAACCTATTGGTATTGGAACAGAATTGATGAAATCATGGAAGGTTGGAGATGATGTCGATGTTATTGGTCCTTTAGGAAATTCCTGGGACTATAGTCATGATAAAGATTATGTACTAATAGGTGGAGGAGTGGGGCTTGCTCCAATAATGAACTTGTACGAAAAGATAAAGAAAAGAAAAAATGTTTATCTGTTTCTTGGAGCCCAAGATGAAAAAGAGCATTTTTTAGAACATTCACCCAAAGATGATATCTATATTTCAACCGATAATGGTACAAAAGGTATTAAGGGTAATTTATTTGATGCTTTAAAAAGAATACTTACCATAAAAAATTTACAAAATAAAGTTATGTATGTGTGCGGTCCACCAAAAATGATGGAGGCACTAAAATTTTTTTCTAATGATAATAATATAGAATGTTATCTTGCGCTTGAAACTATAATGGCTTGTGGATTTGGTATCTGTCAAGGATGCACAGTAGAAATGTGTAATAATGTTAATATTACAGATTCATATAGACAAAAATATGGCTTAGTTTGTATAGATGGACCAATTTTTAAATCAAATGAGGTTAAAACATGCTTGCTGTAAAACTAAAGAATATAGAATTCAAAAATCCTATCATGGTTGCAAGCGGTACATATGGTTATGGAAATGAAGTTTCAGATTTTGTTAATTTATCCAAATTTGGTGCAATAATTACAAAATCTGTAACGAGACTTCCTAGAGAAGGTAACACTCCACCAAGGATTTTTGAAGTAGACTCGGGTATGCTGAATTCTATCGGTCTTGCAAATCTAGGTGTTGAAAAATACATAGAAGAGAAAATTCCTTATCTAAATAAAATTGATACAAACATTATAATAAATATCGCTGGATCTAAATTTGATGACTATATTGAAACACTTGAGTTGCTAGAATCAGCTGATAGTAAACATATTGGCTATGAAATTAATATTTCATGTCCTAATGTTAAAGAAGGTGGCATGGAATTTGGTGTTTCAGCTGATATTACAAGAGAATTAACATCTAAGCTTAGAGAGAGAACAGAGAAAATATTAATTATGAAACTAAGTCCCAATGTAACATCGATATCAGAGATAGGTCTTGCTGCACAAGATGGGGGGGCTGATGCCATAAGTGCAATAAATACAGTTACAGGGATGGGCATTGATATAGAAAATAGAAAACCAAAACTTAGTACTATTTTGGGTGGATTATCAGGACCATGTATTAAACCAGTAGCGATAGCAAATGTATACAAACTATATAAAGCAATAGAAATACCTATTATCGGCATTGGTGGAATATCAAATTACAAGGATATAATTGAGTTTTTGATTGCTGGATCTTCATTTGTTCAGCTTGGGACTATTAATTATAAATATCCAAATTTAATTGATTCACTTGAAAATGAACTAAGCCAGTTCTTCAAAAAAAAATCAATTAAAGACATTAATAATATTATTGGAGCATTATCAATTGACAACTAGCTTTTTGATTGTTTTTGTTTTATTTTCTTGTACAGCATCCCCAAGATATAATAATGTAAATGAATCTTATAGCAGCTCCATAAAAGATACTAAAAATATTTTTTATGGGGTTAGTTCATTTTATGGATTAGATGATGGATTTGATGGGAATCTTACAGCTAATGGGGAGGTCTTTGATAAGGATGGAATTTCTGCTGCACATAAAACATTACCTCTAAATTCAATTGTTAAGGTTACTAATCTTGAAAATGGAAAAAGTGCAACTATGAAAATTAATGATAGGGGACCATATATTAAAGGAAGGATACTTGATTGTTCCTATGGAGCAGCAATGAAATTAGATTTTGTGGAGCAAGGAACTACAAAGGTAAAAGTACAAGTCATAAAATGGGGAGATAACAAATATCAAAAACAATAATACAATAGTAATAAATAAATGAAGTCTGTTCAGAGTAATAGTCGTTCTATAGTAAATATGATTGGAGTTCCCTTCCTCCTTACTTCCATTTATTTTATTAATTTTTTTAAAATAGTAGTATTAATCATTTTATTATTTTGTTTATATGAATTGTTTAGCCTAGTTAATCATTATAATAATAAATATAAAAATTATATTTTTTTCTTATTAAGTGTTTTTTGGCTTATCTGCGCCTTTGGATATTCATTAGTCTTTTTAATATCGTTAGAGGATGGAATCATATTCACTTATGTTCTATTCATATCTATTTGGGTTTGTGATACTTTTGCATATATTTTTGGAAGCAAATATGGAAAGAAAAAGATTTTTCCATCAATAAGTCCAAATAAAACCATTTTAGGTACTATTTCTGGTATTGTAGGCGTTGCAATAGTAATTATCGGATTTAAATACCTAATTGATATCTATGGATTTTCTATTGAATTGGAATATTCAGACATGATAAATCTAATAATTATAATTGGTATAATAGGGCAGCTTGGTGATTTTTTTGAATCATTTTTAAAGAGGAAGGCTAATATTAAGTATACAAGTAGTATCCTTATGGGACATGGTGGATTTTTAGATAGATTTGATTCTATTTCTTTTGCTGCCCCAATTTATTATTTATATATTTTGTACTTCATCATATAGTTATGAAAAAAGAAACTGAAAATATTAATGTAATAATTGCAACTGATTGCGGCTCAACAACCACTAAGTCAATTTTAATCCAAAAAATTGATGGTGAATATAGGCTTACTCATAGAGGAGAAGCTCCAACTACGGTCGAAGCACCTTTCGAAGATGTTACAAGAGGCGTATTAAATGCTTTATTAGAATTAGAAGAACTTTCTGGTAGAACTTTATTAGATGGAGAAAAAATATTATCGAATAATTCTAATAATAATATTGGTTCTGATATATATATATCTACAAGTTCAGCTGGCGGAGGATTGCAAATGATGGTAGCAGGGGTTGTTAAGAATATGACAGGAGAAAGTGCTCAGAGAGCTGCTCTCGGCGCAGGATCTATTGTAATGGATATCATGGCTTCTAATGATGGGAGAAAATATCATGAAAAAGTAAAGAGAATACGTGAATTAAGACCAGATATGGTTTTACTTTCAGGCGGAGTAGATGGAGGTACAATTTCTCATGTTGTTGAGTTATCTGAAATTTTAGCAGCAGCTAATCCAAAACCACGCCTTGGAAACAATTACAAACTCCCAATAATCTATGCAGGAAATAAAGAAGCTAGAAAAGATGTTAATGAAAGACTTTCAAAAATAACTGATTTAAAAATGGTTGAGAATATTAGACCTACTTTGGATAAAGAAAATTTAAAACCAAGTAGAGATAAAATTCATGATTTATTTATGGAGCATGTGATGGCACAAGCACCTGGATATGATAAACTAAAAAAATGGACTGATTATCCTATAATGCCAACACCCGGAGCAGTAGGTGAAATTATTAAGAGGATAGCTAGTAAAGAAAATATTTCTGTAGTAGGAGTTGATATAGGAGGAGCAACTACAGATGTATTTTCAGTTTTTGATAAAAAATTTAATAGGACGGTTAGTGCAAATTACGGAATGAGTTATTCTATATGTAACGTATTAGCAGATGCTGGTATTGAAAATGTTTCTAGATGGGTAACTCACGATATTGATGAAAATATATTTACAAACAGAATAGCAAATAAAATGATAAGGCCAACGACCATTCCTCAGACCTTGGAAGACTTAATTATAGAGCAGGCCATAGCAAGAGAAGCATTAAGGCTTTCATTTGATCAACACAAAAAATTTGCTGTATCATTAAAGGGAGTTCAGCAGGAAAGAACAATATCTGACACATTCGATCAAACGATGTCAGGAAATACACTTGTTGATATGTTAGAGCTTGACATGATTGTTGGATCTGGCGGGGTTTTATCTCATGCCCCAAGGAGGGAACAGGCTTTTAGGATACTTGTAGACTCCTTTCTACCTGAGGGAATCACTCAAATTGCAGTAGATTCTATTTTTATGATGCCTCAACTGGGTGTTCTATCAGCAGTTCATGAAAAAGCAGCAATAGAGGTATTTAATAAAGATTGCTTGATAAGGCTCGGATCTTGCATTGCTCCTACAGGTACTCCTGACAAAGATGGTACATTATTAGAGTATTCTCTTGTAATTGATGGAGAAAAAAGAGAAGGTAAATTAAAGAAAGGAGAATTAACTCTTATTAAAGCAGATTTCAAAGAGCATCCCTTAACAATTAAATGTAGTAAAAATATTTTATTAAATAATAAAGCTGAATATTCTGGTAATATTTTTGGAGGTGAAGTTGGAATTATGCTAGATGGAAGGGGACGACCTTTTAAATTGAGTCCGAATACAAAAAATAGAAAAGAGTTAATTGATAACTGGTCTAAAGCTTCTAACGAATACCCATACAAAGGATAGTTATGTCAAAGTCATACACACCAGGATTAAAAGTTTTAGATAAAGCAATAATTTCAAAAGAAAGATTATTACCATTACAAGGGAAAGTGCATGTAGAAAATAATGAAAAAGTTGAAGCAGATAAAATTGTAGCATCAACCCAAATTCCTGGAAATATACAGATGATAAATATTGCAAATGAGCTTAATATTGATGCAGATCAAGTTATGGATTGCATGCTTTCCAAAGTGGATGATAGTATATCTAAGGGTCAAATAATAGCTCAAAGCAAGGGAATCTTTGGAATGTTTAAATCAGAAATAAAATCTCCATTAGATGGAATACTTGCAAATATATCTGAAATAACAGGTCAAGCAATTATTTCAGAGTCACCTATTCCTATCGAAGTTGATGCTTATATCCCTGGAACTGTTTCAAATATAATTAGTAAAGAGGGAGTTACTGTAACTTCAAATGGGTGTCTAATTCAAGGGATAATAGGAATTGGTGGTGAGAAAAAAGGCTTAATTAAAGTATTAGAGGAAGACTTTAATATGAGTTTGCAAGAAAAAATATTGCCTACATATAAGGATAAAATAATTGTAATTCCATCATATCTATCATACGATATTTTTAAAATATTAAATAAAATTGGTGTAAAGGGGATTGTATGTGGAGGCATAGACTATTCTAGCCTTACAAAGATATTGAGACGACCATTGGGGGTTGCTATAACAGGTATGGAAGATGTTTCAACTGTGATTGTCACCGAAGGTTTTGGAGATATATCAATGGCGTCTAGAACATATAATCTATTAAAGCAAAGTCATGATAAATTTGCTTCTATTAATGGTGCTACACAGATTAGAGCAGGTGTTATGCGACCAGAGATTTTTATTGCCAATAAAGAAGAATCTGACAACACAGCTATTTTTGATGAGGAAAGTCTTGTCCTTTCATTAGGTTCTAAAGTAAGAGTTATAAGGGAACCTCATTTTGGAAAGATAGGTGTAGTTAGTGATTTACCACCAAAATTAATCAAAATGGATACTGAAACTTTAGCAAGAGCAGCAGAAATAATGTTTGATGAAGATGGAACAAAAGAAATTATTCCACGAACTAATTTAGAAGTGATTTTATCAGATTAATTGTATTAATTTACCTTGATGGATGATAATCAAAAAATAATATCTAAATTAGCAAAAGAAATTGTAGATAGAGGAATGTCTGTTCCAGCCATATTCTTTTTAGAAAGCACAAAGTATATATCTTTTATAGGTAGTCAGTTTTTGGTATTCTTAGGGCCAATTGCAACCTGTTTTATAAGTAATAAAAAATATTATAATTTTGCAGAAATCCTTGAAAAAAAAAGTAATATTGATTTTCTTCTCAACGAAATTGAACGAATAAATTTGAAAGTTCAATGATGGATAAATATATCAAATATATATTAGCTCCTTCCTTTATTTTATTAGTTTATTACTTCTCCCCTTTCAATATATTCTTGATTGGAAATGAAACTACATTTATATGCGTGATAATACTGTGTTTTGTTATTGAATATTTCATAGAAAAAGCAAAAAATGGTGAAGAGATATATATGCGTCCTATTGCTGCAATTAAAGCTATGGAAGAAGCTGTTGGGAGAGCTACAGAAATGGGAACACCTGTTCTTTATGTCCCAGGAATATCAAGCTTAGATCAGATAGATACAATTTCCGGATTAATTATTTTAGGACATGTATCTGAGATGACAGCTGACTATGAAGCTAATTTGCATGTCCCTGTGTGCGTTCCTATTGTTATGGAAACAGCTAAAGAGGCAGTCAAAGAATCTTACCTAAAAAAAGGTAGACCCGATTAGTATAGAGAAGATATGGTTCATTACGTCACAGATGATCAATTTGCTTATGATGCAGGTGTTAATGGTATTATGCTTAGAGAAAAACCTGCAGCAGTTTTTTTCCAAGGTAAGTTTTACGCAGAGTCTCTTATTTTAGCTGAAACTGGAAATTCAATAGGTGCAATTCAAATTGCTGGGACAGGTTCTTCTTCACAAATCCCATTTTTTGTTACTGCCTGTGATTATACTCTTATAGGTGAAGAATTTTATGCTGCAAGCGCATATCTTTCTAAAAGTCCAGAGATGTTAGGAAGTATTAAGGGACAAGATTATATCAAAGTTGGCTGTATGATATTAATAGTTATTGTATTTTTATGTTCAATTTTAAATACCTATGGATTTATAAATTTAGATATAACATCTATATTTAGAACAAACGTAATAAAATTATGAAGAGACAAATAGCATATTTTCTAGTAATATTTATTGGTTTCTTAGTTCTTTTTGGACACTTTATAAATTTCCATCCTCTAAATGATTTTATAGATAACGATGCAACTCAGTGGTTTGACATTATATCAGGATTTGCAGCTTTTCTTGGTGTAATAAATCTTCTTCAACTACATCTAAATAAAGTTTCTAATAAGCGTAGTAACTGGAAATATAGCATTGTTACACTCTTTGGATTTATGATAATGATATTTTTTGGATTTATATACAATGGTTCTAATGTAGAGATGGGACCTCATTTAAAGGATGAGGGGTCTGCTTTCTATTGGATTTTCAAAAATATCTATTTGCCATTAGGAGCTACAATGTTCGCATTACTTGCTTTTTTTGTTGCATCGGCCTCATATAGAGCATTTAAGATTAGAAATTTTGAAGCAACTTTATTGCTAATTGCAGGGATATTCTTAATGCTAGGTAGAGTTCCCCTTGGGCAATTAATTCCTTGGTGGATGGCAGCAGAAATTTATATTTGTATTTTGTTTGCAATTACTTCGAATTTATTCAAAAGTAAGAAAATATTGTTTTATTCAATGGCCTTATCTATGATTTTTATTCCTAGTTTAATTATATTTTTAGGTTTTACCGATTCCACTATATTAAAGATTCCTGATTTACAAGAGTGGATAATGGATGTGCCAGCGACTGCTGGTTCAAGGGCTATTATGATTGGAATTGCCCTTGGAACGATTGCTCAGTCTTATCGAATTATTACTGGGAGAGAAAGGTCTATACTTGGAGATTAATGCATAAAACTAAAAATATATTAATCATGCTTGGTAAATTAGATAGGAGATATATATTTCTTTTAATAGGACTATCTGTTTTAATCCCTCTCCTTAAACCTGGATGGGTAAATATTCCAATTAAGACAACTACTCATTCTGAAATAGTTTTTAATGAGTTAAATAAACTAAATAAAGGAGATAAAGTTCTAGTATCTTTTGAATATGGGGCAAGTACAAAGCCAGAAATACATCCAATGGCAATAGCCGTACTTCAGCATCTTTTTTCTCGAGGGGTGAAGGTCTACACAGTGCCTCTCTGGCCTGAAGGGTTGATGATGGCAAAATATGCATTAGCAGAGGTGGTTGAGTCTAATTTGTTTGATATCAAGGAGCATATTGACTATGTAAGTTTACCTTATAAGGCAGGTGGAGAAATTATAATTAGAGGTATTGCTACAGATATAAGATCTATTTTTACTCAGGATGTTAATAATGTTTTACTTGATAAGATTCCAATGATGGATGGGATTAATAATGTTGCAGATTTTGATTTTGTTTTTGATTTATCTGCTGGTGTCCCTGGAAATGCAGAGTGGG
>CAYNPP010000052.1:0-10110 GCA_964399095.1 uncultured bacterium
CCCTGGTATTGGCCCACGTAGAACGGAGAAGATGATGTTCCCTTGCATGCGACTAACCGACCTTGCTAGATACGAGATCGTACGAAAGCAAAGACCCGGGGCTTGATGAAGCAATACTCTTTGCTAGACTCCGCAAAAAAAAGGAGAGTCATTATGACAGCACAAGGACCGACCACAGACGAACTACCTATCTTACCGGGGCGCATTGGCAACCCAGAGGAGTTGTTGAAGACCGATCCTCGAGCAGATCCCCGATTGGTCCGTGCTTGCGAACCCTACGGTTTAGCTGGTGCCCGCCCGGCTGTCCCTGTAAATGCCGGCTCACCTTTGCAAGACAAACTGAATTTCAGCGCATCGAATGAAGCAGGAATGACGGAAGTCTTCGCCGCTATGGGTAAGGACCTGGAAGAGATTCGCACTGTTGACCGAAGAACTGAAGTCATCAAGGGAGTCGATGGAAACGACATTAATCTGTACATCCATACACCCCAAGACATGTCGGCTTCGCGGCCCTGCGTGTACCACCTGCACGGGGGGGGGATGGTCATATTGACCGCCGATGACCCTACTTATAGGCGCTGGCGGGATGAACTCGCGGCAGCAGGCATGGTCGCGGTTGGGGTGGAATTCCGTAACGGCGCCGGTACGCTGGGCAATCATCCCTTTCCCGCAGGCCTTAACGACTGCAAAAGCGGTCTAGAATGGACCTATGATAACCTTGCCCAACTCGGTGCATCGAAAATTGTCGTTTCCGGCGAGTCCGGTGGAGGGAACCTCGCCCTTGCAACATGCTTGCAGGCCAAAAAGGAAAACCGCCTAGCGCAAATTGACGGTGTCTATGCGCTGTGTCCGTACATCTACGGCCATTGGGCGAATCCTAGCAAAGCGCTTCGCTCTCTTCACGAGAACAACGAGTACTTTATTAGTTGCGCACTGATGGAAGTTCTGGCAAGCGTGTACGATCCGAAAGGGGAAAATGACAAGAATCCGCTGGCCTGGCCATACTGGGCCACAAAGGAAGACTTACAAGGCCTTCCCCCACACGCTATCTCTGTCAATGAATTGGATCCTCTCCGCGACGAAGGCCTCACCTATTATCAAATGCTTATGAAAGCGGGAGTCCCTGTGTACAGCAGGACCGTTAACGGTACTTGTCACGCAGCCGATGTGCTCTTCCGTGGGGCTCTTCCTGATGTATACGCGGCCACTATTCGCGATATGAAAGGATTCGCCGATTCCCTATAGCTCCGCAACCCGGAGCCCCTTGCTCGCGAGGAACAAACAAAAACGGGTGGTGAGATGTGCACAGTGTCTGCGTCACCACCCACTTGAGGCTTAGGCTGTTGTTTCGCAATTAGCCCAAACATGAACTATCGGGAGTACCGATGCAAAAAGAAACTTTTACCGTAACTGTTCCTGAAGAGACTCTAATCGACTTGCGCGAACGCTTGGCTCGGGTCCGCTGGCCGAACGATTTTAACAATGACGATTGGGCGTACGGAACCAATAAAGCCTACCTGATGGAGTTGGTTGAGTATTGGCTGCACGGCTATGACTGGCGCAAAACCGAACGCGAAATAAATTCTTTTGCAAACTATAAAACAACCATAGATGGTATCCCTATCCACTTTATTCACGAGCCCGGCAAGGGTCCTAATCCCACTCCATTAATCCTCACTCATGGGTGGCCGTGGACGTTCTGGGACTTAAAGAACATTGTTCGCCCATTAGCAGATCCCGCCTCCTTCGGTGGTGACCCCCACGACGCCTTTGACGTCGTGGTCCCATCCTTGCCAGGTTTCGGATTTTCCTCGCCGATGACTACCCCGGGCATCAACTTCGCTGGTACCGCAGACCTCTGGGTCAAACTTATGCAGGACGTGCTCGGCTATCAGAAGTTTGGCTCTCAAGGCGGCGATTGGGGCGCCCTGGTCACAACACAACTCGGTCATAAACATGCTGAACATCTAATTGGCACCCACATTAACCTCTCTTTACCATTAGGATTCTTTGCAGGAGAACACGTCGACGCCGAGGAGTACGGGCCAGGGGAAGAAGGCTGGTACGACCAGATGCAAACACGGATGAAAAGTGCAACAAGTCACGTGGTCGTCCAAACCACAGATCCTCAGACGCTCGCGTACGGGATGCATGATTCTCCGGTAGCCTTGTGTGCCTGGATCCTGGAACGACGCCGGAATTGGAGCGATTGCGGCGGGAAGGTTGAAACACGCTTCTCGAAAGATGACCTGCTCAATACCATGATGATCTACTGGGTCACTGAAACCTTCGTAACGTCAGTACGCTATTACTACGAAGCCAAGCACCATATGTGGGCACCCTCACACAACCGTACTCCGGTAGTGGAATCCCCTACGGGTATCGCTATTTTTCCAAAAGAGTTGGCTCTCATGCCCCGTAAGTGGGCAGAGCGTTATTACAATCTCAAACACTGGTCGTTAATGACGGCCGGGGGTCATTTCGCCCATGCCGAGGAACCGGAACAACTAACCGAAGACATTCGGGCGTTTTTTCGGAACCTACGCTAAACAACGGGACATTATCGGGAAAAATCTTGTGGATTCTAAACCGCCCCACGAGCCTTTTCCGCTTTATAATGGCAAGCCGTAGCGGCGACCAATCCAGAACAGACGCCCGCCATATTCTCCATCTACAAGCGCGCTGCAATTCTAGGCCGCAAATGCCTCGGTTCCGGACGAAGCTCGGCGATAACGGATACGGTTTCTTGTACAATCAGAAACGACTTGGAGCTGGGTGAAATAGCGCCACAACGTTTGTTTAAGGGATACCCTTGGCCATCGCGACCTTGTTGGCGTAGATAACTAGACGGTAATTTGGCATCGTGTTAACTCGTTGTTTTCACTGAAGCTGAAGGCGATGGCTCGGCGACTATATAAAATGACGAAAATACGAATAATTTTCATCAATATCGGAGTATGTCTGGCACTCTTGGGGGCTTTGGTTATAACGCCACCGACGGCTTTTCTCGCCCACAGAATATTGCGAGATGGACAGATCGACAAGCGCATGGCCCTGCCCGTGTATGAGGGTGTTCCATGGATTGGAAAGCATTTCGAGGAATTCCACCATTTGGACAAGGTATATTACGACTATATAGGCTGGAGAACGGCGGATCAGAAAGGACAAACCATCAATATCAAAGATGGCCTAAGGGAGACTATTGAGCCGATCGTTGCATCAAGTACACCAGATAAAACATTCAAATTTTTCGGTGGTTCCACTACCTGGGGGACCGGGGTCAGTGACGAGTATACTTACCCGTCTATGTTCGTTTCTCGTACCGGCTACCGAGCAAAAAATTACGGGGAAAGTGGTTATATCGCGCGACAATCTTTTGCATCGTTGGCTAACTTATACGCACAAGTGGGGCCAGAATATGGCGGAGGCAACGTAATCGTATTCTATGACGGCGTTAATGAGGTAGCGCTTCGATGCCGTGCCGAGATTGAAGGATTGGCCACCGTGAGTCAGCACCAGATCCGGGAACAGCTTAGCGCTGACTCTCAATGGTCGTTTAGACGACCTTTTTCACAGATAATTGATTTTGGTTCCCTCGTAATTGGCAAATTTTCAGTGGGAGCTGCACAAACCGTACTAGACAATCAATATATTTGCGATAACCAGCCCGAGCGAGCCTTAGAGGTAGCAGATACCTTAACTCAGACCTGGGTATTAGCGGACGAACTGGCCTCCAGCAAGGGCGATCAATTCGTGGCTATTCTCCAGCCCGTAGCGTTTTTTGGGAAACCCTATCTTAACCACCTGGATCTGTCTGGCTCTCAGTATGCGGAGATGGCGAAACAGTACCCGGTCCTCTATCCATTGATAAAGGAAAAGGCGTTAAAATCGGGGGTGAAGTTTCTAGATATGTCAAACGTTTACGATGGGGAGACCCCACTTTACATCGATTTCTGTCATGTCGGGCCGGTTGCGCACGGTCTCTTAGTTGGTGATATGGAGAAAGCTTTCAAACGACTTGGCATCTGAAGGTCGGATTCAGTGCGCAGATAGCCATGCGCCTCTTTGTGTTATCATGCCTCTTGGCTTGCTCTCTTCGGAGTAAGTTACATTCGTCCGGAGGAGTGTGCCGAGTTCGAAGTAAGCTGTTCGGAGTAAAAGGTGATTAAGTTAGGGATCCTTACGGGCGGTACGGGCACAAAACCCTTGCGCTTCCACCAAGAAGGCGTGATTAAGTTTGCTGAGTAGACCCACGGTCACAACGGTGGCGTTCAACTCTACCAACGCTCGTTCAGAAAAGAGTTTTGTCGGATTGAGCACTACCCCAACAATCTTCTCCATCTCTTGGTACACCGTTTTCGCTCCCGGGGTTGCCTCCGTTTGTGCCAAATAGTTTAGCCGTGCCATGATACCGCCTTTCCTAGGGTGTCCAGAGAACGTTATTTCGCCTCTTGCCCAAAATTCAAGAAAAACGACCAGCCCGCGGACAATTAACCTTTCCGGATTATGCGGAATTTCTACTATCGGCGAAAAAAGTTTCACCCTAGTAACGGCCTGTGCTATCGTAGAACTAGGAGTAAGAGCGTCCCAATGACTCGGAATGCTCGCTATGCGATTACAGATCGGTGTATACAAGCGCGGCTACGGTATCTCATCGCGAGCGGTGAGTTCATTAGTTCTTAGTTGGATTTTTATCCGGAGGAGAATACGGCCCGGTAGCCGTACCGGCCTTCAAAACCCAGGTGCCGGTAAATTCGAAAGATAAACAAGGACACAGAGTTAGGCCACACTGCCCGTTTTTCAGTATATACTAGCTATGCACTTACCCTTATTCGGACCACGTCTGGTTGTTCCGATTGCTACAGATGGTAAAATTACTAATTAGTTTAATTAAAGCGCCGTTTCGTCGCTTGATTCGCGCCCTCTCCGCTCCCCGGATTCGTTTTTCGAGTGCGTTTAGTGCTCTATCGACTCTGGGCAAGTACAGTCCCAAAGAAGAGGTACTTCGCGACGCCATGAAGTTCGCCTCCTCATCGCGCATTCCCGGAGATTATTTAGAGTTTGGCGTGAAAAAAGGAGGCTCCTTTTCGGCCGCTTACCATTTAGCCCAGCGTACCGGAATAGAGAACCCTTCATACGGGTTACCTACCATGCATTTCTATGCATTTGACTCTTTCAAAGGCTTACCAGAAATAACGGAGACAGATGAGGACGAAGACCTCACATTTCAACAGGGCGATTTTGCATACAGTAAGCGCGAGTTCGTGGAAACGTTGCGCACGGACCGCGTGGACCTTGCCAAAGTCACTATTGTTCCCGGATGGTATAAAGATGTCCTAAACAAGGTGACGAGCGAGAAACTCTCACTCACGTTGGCTGCCGTTATTTATATCGACTGTGATCTGTATACGTCTACCGTTTGCGTCTTAGATTTTATTGCCGCTTACGTTCAAGACGGTACAGTTCTCATATTCGATGACTGGTACTCATTCCGGGGAAATCCAAATCGCGGACAGCAACGGGCCTTTGGGGAATGGCTTACAAATCATCCAGAATATCACGCCGGTCCCTTCAGTCGATTTGGGTTTCATGGGCACTCTTTTATTATGAGTATCAATGACCACAGACAGGAATAAATAAAAGGAAGGCACGGAGCGATGAAAGTGCCAAAAAATTGGATTTGTCTCATTGAGAGCCTTCACGTATCGGTCCTCATGAGTTTTGCCATCGCGCAGCCGGTCTACGACCTGTTAGGTCGGTCACCGGAATTTTTTATCGCACACCTATCCCAACCGAGTGAGATTGTCGCTTTAGTGGGGAGCCTGAGCCTCCTCGTGCCAGGGGTTTCGGAGTATTATGGGGGCTCTCCCGGCTGTGCCAGCCTGCTTTTGTCGTTTGTCAACGGATGTTTCTCGTTGCGTTAGGTGTCGTATTCACCCTGCACGCTTACCGACTGGCTGAACATACCTTTAACTGGGAGGTGACAAGCCTGTCGGGCAATATGGCGGTCGGTGGCGCCATCCTCGCGGCCAGCGTTGCAACTGGACTATATTATCGGTCGGCAACAGTGCGACGTTTCGTAACATTCTGTACCCCGTCGCTCGTTGTGTTCCCGATGGCCTTCTTATTTCTCTCGCCCGTATCCAAGTTGGTCGTGAAAGGCAACGTGGTAGCGTTGCCGCCGCAGAACACTGCCGCATCGTTTCGCATTGTGATGGTCGTGTTTGATGAATTTCCGCTGGCAGCATTGATGGATGAGCACTACCAAATCGATGCCATCCTATATCCAAATTTTGCCAACTTTGCTAACGAGGCTACGTGGGGTTTCGCAATGCTACAACTGTAAGTGAATCGACGGTTCTTGCGCTTTCTAGCATGGCTACAGGTAAATACCCTGATCGGTCACTGCTTCCAACCGCGTTAGACCATCCACATAATCTGTTTGCCCTGTTGGGGGAATCGTACGACCTCCACATACAAGAGGCCCGCAACACTTGTGCGGACAGGGCATTACCCAGTCCGTCTCCTTAGGCTCCCGGCTTGCTGCGCTAGCCAAAGATGTGGCAGTCCTGCATCTCCACCAGTTTCTCCCACACGACTTCCGCGAGAAGCTACCTAATATTTTACAAGATTGGAACAATTTTATCCCGACGTGAAGTTATGCAAGGGATATGGCTCTCGTACGCTGGGAAAAAACCCGGACCCGCCCTCCAAGGGCTGACGATCGTGCCTCGAATTTCCGGCAGTTTGTAAAGACAATCCGGCCCTCTGCGCAGCCAACGTTCCATTTTCTGCACTCGATGCTGCCACATGTACCGTATTCGTGGTTGCCGTCTGGAAAACGATACCGCGCGGCCGCCGGCCTTCCGGAGAGTACTGCAGAACGATGGCAGGGGGATGAATAGGCACCTATGCAAGCCTACCAAAGGGCGCTTTTGTAGATTGGATTTGTGGACACACTTTTCGGCCAACTCATCGAAGGTTTGAAGGACAAGGGGTTATATGACCAAGCTTACATCATCATTACTGCTGATCATGGTGCCAGTTTCCAAGTGAATGACTTTCGCCGGGCACTCAGCCAAACTAACTATCAAGATATTCTTCGGGTTCCCTTTTTTGTGAAGAAGCCTTACCAGACCGCGGGATATATAAATGACCGAAACGTAGAACCGGTCGATATTGTCCCTACCATCGCGGATGCGGTCGGGGTCTCTGTACCCTGGCCAGTCGACGGTCGTTCCATTACTGACGCCGGACCGGATCGGCCACAGAAAACATATTTTGCAAGGACCATGACTAGTGATCACACGCGGCTGTCCTTTCCGGCATCATTTGTTGGCTCTAAAGAATGGCCTGCTCTCGAAAGAAAACTGAAACTTTTACGCTCAGGGCATACATCACCGCCTGGAGGGTACCCATTTGAATCTCATGCTGATCTTATCGGTTTGCCAGTTTCCCAATTTTCCATCGGGGAAGCACCTGGTCTCGCTGTCAAGCTCGATACACCGGACGCGTATAAGCGCGTTGACCCTCTAGCCGCGGTGCTTCCTGTATATGTTAGTGGTCATTTGAGGTCCCGAAACGTCCACGTCTCACCCTCTATGGCCATAGTCGTCAATGGTACTATACGGGCAATAACTCGGGCCTGGACCGTTCCGGTGCAGGGTAAACAAGGGAGATGGAGCGCTCTGATTGATGAGGCCTCTTTGCGTTCAGGTGAGAACCTGGTCTTCCCTCTGCTCCTTTCAAAAACCAATCGGGAAATCACGCTCCTACGACCCACCGAGAATTTTCAAGAATTTTCGGAGTACGATCCAGGAACGCAGGAGTCGACCATCTCTGGCCAAGGCAAAAAATTGCGCCTACATTCTGGTTATCTCAAGGGGTGGGTAGACGGGGCGACTCTGCAGGATTCCAAGTTGGTCCTCAAGGGCTGGGCGGCAGATGTCCCTAATGCGCAGTTACCCAGAGCTATATGGGTGTTCGTAAATGACAAATTAGCTCACGTCGGAAGCCCCACAATTCGTCGGCCCGGCGTGGCGCACTTTCTCAAGATGCCACTCTTCTAGACGGGAGTCACTTTTACCCTCACCGTCCGGGACACAAATAATTTAAAAGTTCGCGTGTATGCGGTGTCAGAAGGCGGCTTGGCATCTGAATTAGAATATGGTCCTGGCTATCCGTTCCTGTAGCAGATCCAGACAAGCACACTTGTAAACAACAAGGTATAACCCAAGAGGAGTAGCTATGTAGCGTCGGGATTAAAAACTCTGTCGCGTGAAAAATATTTGGAAGGCAGGTCGGTCTGAAAATTCTTTTTCTTTTGCAAAATAGGCCGTTCTAAAAAATAGAACGACAAGGTAGCCACCCCAAAGGTTAAGAGACTTCCAAAAAGCAATCTTTCATCTGTCGAATATCCGTAGCCTAGCAGCACGCGAAAGATAGGGTAGTGCCAGAGATACAAGCCATAAGAAATACTGCCTGTCCAAACCAACCATTTTCTCTCAAGGAGACCTCGGACAAGACTGCGCGGTGAAATAACTACATCTACAATCACAAGGGCCGTCAGGACCTCGATAAGAAATTGTACCCAATAATACAGATGGGGACTTCTCCAGTGTATTCCTATACAGATCCATCCTAAGCCCACCCAAGCAATTGGAGCCAGATATTTTATACACATCAGTGAGACAGGACGTCTCATCCTACGTACAAAAGCCGGAGTGGCAAGGAGAACCCCCACGACACATCCAACAAGAAGGGCATCCGCGCGCGTGTCTAAGCCATTATATAGGCGTTCAAGAGATGCTCCCTGATACAGCAGATAGCTTCTCAACCCCCATGCAAAAAAGGCCATGCCCAGTATAATGAAGAGCCTCCAACGTCGAGATCGACGCCAACGCAAGATTGCAATTAAAATTAGTGGCCAGAGGAGATAGAATTGCTCTTCAATGGACAGCGACCAGGCATGGCCTAAGTAGTCAGGCGGGTGCATATCGAACGCACGTGCCCAGTTCGCAGAATAAAAAAGGACTATAAGCGCGTCGATAAAGTGCGTCCGCAGAATACGCTCATCCCCATGCACCGCGCATACGGCCACGAATACTAGCAGCAGCGCAACTAGTGCAGGCAACAAGCGTAAACTCCGTCTTATATAAAAGTCTTTGAGACTTATCCTGCCAGTCTGTTCATGCTCCTTCAGTAAGATCGAAGTGATCAAGAATCCGCTTAAAACAAAAAAAATATCAACTCCAATAAACCCACCGCTCACCAAAGGAATGTCAGAATGAAATAGCATTACGGCACAAACGGCTAGCGCACGGATTCCATCAAGTGCAGGCATATAACCTAAGCTGAAATGACCAGTTCTCATAGCATCGCTTCTTGCTGGCACGGTACGCAGTTCAATCGGCCCGGCTCTCACTTAATGGGGCTGAAAGTGATTCTGCCCCTAGCCATCTTTTTCTCCCCCGGAGAGATGCTTCCGAACAAGGGTGCCGCGTGAATACAACCATGGTCGTGCTCCCAGTTATTGAAGAAATAGGCGACCGGCCCGTCAACAATGGATTCGACACGCCACCGGCGGTCTTTTGAAATCACTCCGATCCGATCGCCCGATAAGTGGTTGTTTGAATTCACTTTCCATCGTGCGACGATGGGCAGCTGATCTAAATCGACGCCACTCGCGGTCGGATAGAATTGCATTGTCCTTCTTCCCTCCCCCTGCGTTTTGCCGATTGTTTTGAGTGTTACCAACTCTCCGCGATGATCCCGAACCCACGTCCGATCGAGCGTAATGTCCTTAAATCGGGGAGCGCGATCAAGTAGCAAGCAGTGAAAGGCAGCGAGTTCAAATACAGGCTTGCCGGAACGGTTATGAAAAATATATTTCCAACTGAGCGTGAGCTGTTGCGGGCTTTCGCTCAACCGAAGACTTATCTTGAGCGCATACTCAGCCGAACTCCAGGCTGCGTCAGCTGCCGTCTGTTTCAGGGTCCACGTTGGCCGAATAGTATCCACACTCATATTTAGGGCTGTTAACCATTCTGGAAAGATGAGTATGAATTCTTGCTGAGGAAGTCGTTGCAAGCGAAAACTGATGGGTCCGAA
>CAYNPP010000053.1:0-845 GCA_964399095.1 uncultured bacterium
TTTCAACAAAAAAATATGATTTAGGTGCAGTCGGTAGATATAGAATTAATAAGAAATTTGGCTTAGAGGCATCAATAGAGGATTCAGTTCTAACTGTTGATGATTTTATTGAAGTTTTTAAGTATTTAATATCTATGAGGACTGGAGAAAAAGGGACTGATGATATTGATCATCTTGGTAATAGAAGAGTGAGGACGGTTGGAGAACAACTAGCTAACCAGTTTAATATTGCTTTAAGTAGAATGCAAAGAAATATTAGAGATAGAATGAATCAAAGAGAAGCTGAGAGCTTAACCCCTCAAGATCTTGTTAATTCAAGAATTATTACTACTGTTTTAAACACTTTTTTTGGCACTAGTCAACTATCTCAATTTATGGATCAAACTAACCCTCTTGCAGAGGTCACTCATAAAAGAAGGATTTCTTCATTAGGGCCAGGAGGGCTTTCTAGGGAGAGAGCTGGTTTTGAAGTTAGGGATGTGCATCATACACACTATGGAAGACTATGTCCTATAGAAACTCCAGAAGGTCCAAATATTGGACTAATAAACTCTCTAGCAACATATGCAAAAGTTAATAAATTAGGTTTCATAGAATCACCGTACAGATTAATTAATAATGCAAAATCTAATAATTATGAAATAACTAATGATGTGGCATATCTATCTCCAGATGAAGAAGATCGAGCATATATAGCAGAAGCAACTGAATCTTTAGATAAGAAAAAATTCACTAATCAATATATTAGATCTAGACATGGTGAAGATTTTCCGATCATCAAATCAACTAACATAGATTATATGGATGTTTCTGCTCATCAGATAGTAAGTGTATCTGCTTCTTTA
>CAYNPP010000053.1:855-3897 GCA_964399095.1 uncultured bacterium
AATACCTTTCCTTGAAAATGATGATGCAAATAGAGCGCTTATGGGTTCAAATATGATGAGACAATCAGTCCCATTAATGAGACCTGAATCTCCTATCGTAGGGACTGGAATGGAGAAAAATTTAGCAAAGGATTCTCGCTCCGCATTATACTCTAAGCACTCTGGGGTAGTTGAATATGTTGATTCAAAATTAATTACTCTTAAGGTTAATACATCTAATGTTGATTTAGAGGTCAGCGAAGATCATAATATTGTACACTATAATCTGAAGAAATTTTTAAGAACAAATCAGAATACATGTGTAAATCAAGTCCCGAGAGTATCTAAAGGTGACAAGATTAAAAATGGAGACTTATTGGCAGATGGACACTCAACAAATAATGGAGAACTGTCACTAGGTAGAAACCTAAAAGTTGCTTATATGCCTTGGAGAGGATATAATTTTGAAGATGCAATTATTATTAATGAAAGATTAATGAAAGAAGATACATTGACTTCAGTGCATATAAAAGAATTTGAAGTTGAAATAAGAGATACTAAAAGAGGAGAAGAGGAACTCACAAATGAAATTCCAAATGTGAGTGAAGAAGCAACTAGGAATTTAGATGATTTGGGTATTGTTAGAATAGGTGCATCTGTCCATCCTGGAGACATACTAGTTGGAAAAGTTACACCCAAGGGTGAAACTGAACCTAGTCCTGAAGAAAAATTATTGAGAGCAATATTTGGAGATAAGGCTGGAGATGTAAAAGATGCATCAAGAAGATGTGACTCAGGTGTTCATGGAACGGTTGTAGAAACACAACTATTTCAGAGAAAGAGTAGTACCCTAAGATTAGATGAGAAACGTCATATCAGAGAACTACAAAAAAAGACAGAATTCAGACGCGGATTATTAATGCAAAAGAGAGATGACAAATTAAAAGATTATCTGGTAGATCAATCTTCTGGTGGAATTAGAGATTTTGTAACTAATAAAACGGTATTAAAGGCAAAAACGCTATTAACAAAAAAAAGAATTTCTAGGTTAAACTTTGAAAATATGTCCTTGAAATCACCTTGGGTTGAAGATCCAATGATATGGAACAAAATTTTAAAAATATGGAAGAACTTTAGAAAGAGTTTAAAAATACTAGAGGAAACTCTTGAGAAAGATGTATTCAAATTAAGGGTTGGAGATGAACTACAGCAAGGAGTGATGAAATTAGCAAAAGTTTACATTGCGCAAAAAAGAAAGGTATCTGTAGGAGACAAAATGGCTGGAAGGCATGGAAACAAAGGAATTGTTTCTATCCTTGTCCCTGAGGAAGATATGCCATTCACTGAAGATGGGACACCTATTGATATTATTTTAAACCCTCTCGGAGTTCCTTCTAGAATGAATTTAGGACAGCTGTATGAATCTATGCTAGGATGGGCTGGAGATGAATTAAATGAAAGATATTCTACCCCTGTTTTTGATGGAGCAACTAATGAAGATGTTATTTCCAAAATGAAGCAAGCAGAAATCCCTATTTCAGGAAAAATATTTTTATGGGATGGAAGATCAGGTGAAAAAATAACCTCTCCTGTGGCAGTTGGTACAACCTACATGATGAAACTATCTCATTTGGTAGATGATAAAATGCATGCTAGATCAACAGGCCCTTATTCTTTAATTACTCAACAACCTTTAGGTGGAAAAGCTCAATTAGGAGGACAAAGGTTTGGCGAAATGGAAGTATGGGCTCTCGAAGCATATGGAGCGGCATATACCTTACAGGAAATATTAACAACTAAATCTGATGACATTAATGGTAGGACTAAATTATACAACTCCTTAGTTAGAGGGACAACAACACCAGAACCAAGTATCCCAGAATCTTTTAATGTGCTTGTTAAAGAGCTAGAAGGGTTAGGATTGAAAGTTAAATTACATTAAAAACATTAAATCGGAGAGTCCATTGAAAAAAAATAATCTAAATTCAACAAAAACAAGTGATTGCAATGCTATTACAGTTGGTTTGTTATCTCCAGAGGAAATATTAGAAAGATCTTATGGGGAAGTTCTTAAGCCCGAAACTATTAACTATAGATCATATAAACCCGAAAAAGAAGGACTTTTTTGTGAGAAAATTTTTGGACCAATCAAAGATTGGGAGTGTCATTGTGGTAAATATAAGGGAATTAGATATAGAGGGATAGTATGTGATAGATGTGGTGTAGAGGTGACAAGAAAAAATGTGAGAAGAGAAAGATTAGGGCATATAACATTAGCAGTTCCTGTAGTACATATTTGGTTTTTAAAATCTATTCCAAGTAAACTTAGCTATTTATTAGGATTTACTACCAAACAATTAGAATCTGTAACTTACTACGAAAGCTATGTAGTTGTTTCTCCAGGGAATAGCGGTTTAAAAATAGGTGAATTAATAGATGAAAATATGTATATAGATTTAGATGATGAATTTGGATTAAATGCCGTAACTGAAGAAGAGAAAGATAATGATGAATATTTTAAGGCCTATATGGGAGGCAGAGGCGTTTTAGAACTATTAAAGAACCTAGATGTTGAAAAATTGATTAATGAGTTAACTGCAATAATAAATGATAAAAAAACATCAGCTAGTAAAAAAGAAGAAACTCTAAAAAGATTAAGGATTTTGAAAAATTTTGATTCTAGGATTGAAAAAGAACTATTTAATAAGCCTGAATGGATGATTATTAGCATATTGCCTGTTATACCACCAGAATTAAGACCTTTAGTTCCTTTAGATGGAGGAAGGTTTGCAGCATCTGATTTAAATGACTTATATAGACGAGTAGTAATTAGAATTAATCGTTTAAAGCAGCTAATGGAAATCAAAGCACCAGATGTAATTCTTCGCAATGAGAAAAGGATGCTTCAAGAAGCAGTGGATGCACTTTTAGATAATAGTAGAGTTCAGTCAGCAGTCAGAAGTGGAACGAGAAGACCCTTGAAATCTCTTAGTGATGCTTTAAAAGGAAAGACTGGACGATTTAGACAAAATTTACTAGGTAAAAGAGTTGACTATTCTGGAA
>CAYNPP010000053.1:3907-10012 GCA_964399095.1 uncultured bacterium
AAGTTTACATGAATGTGGAATTCCCAAAGAAATGGCTATAGAATTATTTAAACCTATGATTATTCATGAATTAATGAAAAGAAAATTATGTAGAACAGCAAAGAGTGCAAAAATATTAATTGATAAAAAGGATGAGCACGTTTTTTCAGTGCTAGAGTCAGTAGTCTCAAACCACCAAATACTACTAAATAGAGCTCAAACTCTTCACAGAATAGGGATTCAGGCAATTCAAACTAAACTTGTAGAAGGTCGAGCGATTAGACTTCATCCACTTGTTTGCTCAGCTTTTAACGCAGATTTTGATGGAGATCAAATGGCAGTCCATGTTCCTCTGTCTGCTGAAGCACAATCAGAAGCATGGATATTAATGTTAGCTAGTCATAATATATTACACCCTGCCCATGGAAGACCTATTGCAATTCCATCTCAAGAAATGATATTAGGTTGTTATTATTTAACTCGACCAAGGGATAATGAGATTGGCGAGGGGACTACTTTTGGGTCTTATGATGAAGCAAAAATTGCATATGATAATAAAGAAATTAGTTTACATGCAAAAGTAAAGTTTGCAGCTGATAATACGATTATAGAAACAACAGTAGGAAGAATCATATTTAATAGCGTCCTCCCTGATGGATTTGAATTTCAAAATAGAATTATAGGTAAAAAGGAAATTGTTGAAATAATCAGTAAATCTTATCACGAAATGGGTAATTATAAAACTGTTGGATTTCTAGATGAATTAAAAGATTTGGGATTTGAAGTTGCATTTAAAGGTGGTATGTCAATTGCTATTGATGATATTCTTATTCCAGACTCAAAGGATGATATTATATCTAAAGCTGACAAGATTGTTATGGATATTAGAAATAAATTCAATAAGCATATTCTAACAGAAGGGGAGAGATATAATAGACTATTGATGTTTGGACTCATGCAACGGCAGATATAGCTAATGAAATGTTTAAAGAATTAAAAAATGATGATCAAGGATTTAATACCTTATTTATGATGGCAGATTCTGGCGCACGTGGAAGTCGAGATCAAATTAAACAATTAGCTGGTATGCGTGGACTTATGGCAAAACCTAGAAAAAGCTCTGCTGGATCATCTTCATCAGGAGAAATAATAGAAAATCCAATAAAATCTAATTTCAAAGAAGGACTCTCTGTTTTTGAATACTTTATATCAACACACGGAGCAAGAAAGGGACTTGCTGATACTGCGTTAAAAACTGCTGATGCAGGTTATTTAACTAGAAGACTAGTTGATGTTGCACAAGATATCACAGTTGCTGAAGAAGATTGCGGTACTATACAAGGATTATGGATGGAAGATTTAAAAGAAGGAGAAGAAATTATAGAACCTCTTATAGACAGGATCTGGGGTAGATTTTCTCTTGAAAAAATTATTGATCCAATTACTGGAAATAAAATAGCGGATGTTGGAGACTTAATTAATTTTGAAACTTTAGATGATATCACAAAAAGTAATGTGTATAGAGTAAAAGTAAGGTCAGCCCTTACCTGTGAATCAATGAGCGGTATTTGTCAAACTTGTTACGGATTAAATTTAGCTACTAATAGATTAGCTCAAGTTGGAGATGCAGTTGGAATTATGGCAGCACAATCAATAGGTGAACCAGGCACTCAGTTGACATTAAGAACATTTCATATTGGTGGAACGGCAACAAGAATCGCAGAGCAATCCAGTGTGATATGTAAGAAAGAAGGGATTGTTAAATTTTCTGAAAAGCTATCCTTGATTAAAGTAAAGAATGCAGAAGGAAAATTTGATATGGTATCAACTAACAGAGTTGGTGAAATAAATTTATTAGATAAAAATAAATCTATAATTAATACTTGGAAAGTACCATACGGTGCGAGTGTTAGCGTAAAAAATGGCGTAAAGGTCAAGCCTGGAATAAAATTATTTTCATGGGATCCATATACAGATGTTATTTTAGCTAGAGATGATGGTGTGGTTCAATACAAGGATTTAATTGAAGATGAGACTTATGTAAAAGAGGCTGTCGAAGGCGGAAAAAAGATGGCTGTAGTAACAGAATCAAGAAATAGGAATTTAAGTCCTCATATTGATATAATTTCTAAATCAAATGAGGTAAAAGGTTCAAGTATTCTACCATTCAAGTCTACAATAGTGGTAAAAGATGGAGAAAAAGTTAAAGCAGGACAAATAATTGTAAAAATACCAAAAGATGTAGGAAAAACTAAAGATATAACAGGAGGGCTTCCTAGAATTGCTGAATTATTTGAAGCTAGAAATCCATCTAACCCTGCGGTTGTATCAGACATAGATGGTAAAATAGTATATGGAAAAATAAAAAGAGGTATTAGAGAGATAGCTGTTCATGGACCACAAATTGAAATGACTTATAAAATTCCATATGGAAAGCATATTCTAGTCCATGATGGAGATCAAGTATTTGCTGGTGAAAAGATATGTGAAGGTTCAATCTCACCGAAAGATATTTTAAGAATCAAGGGGGCTTCAAAAGTACAAGAGTATCTTGTGGAAGCTATTCAAGAGGTTTATCAAGTACAAGGAGTAGCAATTAATGATAAGCATATTGAAGTAATTGTAAAACAAATGATGCAAAAAGTTGTAATAGAGGACGAAGGTAATACTCATTTTCTATCAGGAGATAGAGTCAATAAGAGCACATTAAGGAAAGTTAATCAAGATATTTCTAAAAAGTCAATTGTGAAGGATCCAGGAGATTCAGATTATTTAAAAGGAGATTTAGTTTCTAATCTTAACATTAATGAATATAATAGAGAGTTAAAAGAAGAAGGAAAAGCAATCATTAAGAAAACTAAAGCAAAACCTGCAACTTTCACACCATTGCTTTTAGGGATAACGAGAGCATCTCTTAATACTGAGAGTTTTATTTCCGCGGCCTCATTCCAAGAAACAACAAGGGTATTAACAGATGCTGCGATTTCTGCTAAAACAGATCCGCTTAATGGATTAAAAGAAAATGTAATTATTGGTCGTTTAATTCCAGCCGGCACTGGTGCCTTAAAAAATAGAAATATATTATTGCAAGAAACAGAGAATATAGATATTTCTGATAATAATAAAGAAGATTCCTCACTTGTAAAAGAAGCATAAAACACTTCCTCATAAATATTTTTTTAAATTATTAATAAAAATTTGGATTAATATTTATTTATTATGTATATTGACAGGCTATATTAATATGATACAATGGAGAAGAAATGCCAACTATTAATCAGTTGATAAGAAAAGGCAGGAAAAAACAAGATAAAAAGAGTAAGGTCCCTGCCTTAGAAAAATGTCCTCAGAAAAGAGGTGTTTGTACGCGTGTCTATACTACTACGCCTAAAAAACCTAATTCTGCCCTTAGAAAGGTAGCAAGGGTTAGACTCTCAAATGGTTTTGAAGTATCAGCTTATATCCCTGGAGAAGGACATAATTTGCAAGAACATTCTATCGTATTAATTGAAGGCGGCAGAGTTAAAGATCTCCCCGGTGTAAGATATCATGTAGTTAGAGGAGTCCTTGATCCAGCAGGAGTTGAAGGCAGAAGGTCAAGTAGATCTAGATATGGTGCAAAAAAACCAAAGGAATAATTATTTAAGATGAGAAGAAGAAGACCTGAAAAAAGAGAAATATTACCTGATCCGATATTTAATGATTTATTGGTTGCAAAATTCATCAATAATCTTATGTCTAATGGCAATAAAAGCTTAGCAGAAAAAATATTTTATACTAGTATAAATAAAATAGAAAAATCGATAAAAGATAAAGATGGAATTGAAGTTTTTAAGGCTGCTATTAATAATGTAAGTCCCATGCTAGAAGTCAAATCCAAAAGAATCGGAGGAGCTACATATCAGGTTCCAGTAGAAGTTGCACAAAATAGAAAAATAGCGTTAGCGATGAGATGGATAATTAGTTTTGCTAAGTCTAGAAAAGGGAATAGTATGGCCGACCGTTTATCTGCTGAATTAATGGCTGCATATAATAATGAAGGATCATCAGTAAAAAAGAAAGAGGATACACATAAAATGGCAGATGCAAATAAAGCATTTGCACATTTTAGATAAATACGATGAATCAAACACCACTAAAAAATGTACGAAATATTGGTATAATGGCTCATATTGATGCAGGCAAAACTACAACTACGGAAAGAATATTATATTATACTGGTCGCCTACATAGATTAGGAGAAGTTCATGATGGTGCTGCTACTATGGATTGGATGGATCAGGAAAAAGAAAGAGGAATAACTATTACTTCAGCTGCAACTACCTGCTTCTGGGATGATCATAGAATTAATATAATAGATACTCCTGGGCATGTAGATTTTACTATAGAAGTAGAAAGATCACTTAGAGTCCTTGATGGAGCAATCGCACTATTCTGTGCTGTGGGTGGCGTTGAACCTCAATCTGAAACAGTATGGAGACAGGCAGATAAGTATAATGTCCCAAGAATTGCTTTTGTGAATAAAATGGATAGAACTGGTGCAGACTTTTTCAATGTGCTAGATATGATTAAAGATAGATTTAATGCAAATCCAGTTCCTATAGTATTACCGATAGGTTCAGGAGAGTTATTTAATGGCCTAATTGATTTAATTAGTATGCAAGCAATTATATACACTAAAGATGATGGCTCAGAATTTGAAACAATTGGCATTCCGGATGATCTTATAGAAGACTCAAATAAATGGAGATTACATTTGCTTGAAGAAGTTGCTTCTTATGATGATAGCTTAATGGAATAATATCTTGATGGAGAATAATTATCAGTTGAAGAAATTAAAGCGGCTGTAAGGAAAGCAGCTATAGATGGAGCAATGTTTCCTACTGTTTGTGGTTCAGCATTTAAAAATAAAGGAGTACAAAGGACATTGGACTCTGTTATAGATTTTCTTCCATCTCCACTTGATATAGGGGCTACGGTAGGTTATAGTGCTGATAATAGCGACAAAGAAATATTAAGAAAACCGAGCAATGATGAACCATTTAGTGCTCTAGCTTTTAAAATTATGACAGATCCATATGTTGGAAGATTAACGTTTGTACGTGTTTATAGCGGAAAAATATCAACAGGTGATAAAATATATAATCCTAATTCTGATAAAATGGAAAGAATTAGTAGGTTAATGCTAATGCACTCAAATAAAAGAGAAGATAGAGATTCGATATATACAGGAGAAATCGCAGCAATCGTTGGCTTAAAAAACACAAGGACAGGCGACACGCTTTGCTTAAAAAATAATCCAATTGTTTTAGAATCTATTGATTTCCTAGACCCCGTAATATCTATAGCCGTTGAACCAGCATCAAATGATGATCAAGAAAATCTATCGTTGGCATTAGGTAAATTAGCAGAAGAGGACCCTACATTTAAAGTTCATACGGATGAGGACTCAGGGCAAACTATTATTTCTGGAATGGGTGAACTTCATTTAGAGGTTTTAGCAGATAGATTAAAGAGAGAGTTTAATGTCAATATTAATATTGGAAATCCTCAGGTCTCATATAAAGAAGGAATTACCAACTCTGTAGAACAAGAAACTAAGTATGCCAAGCAATCAGGTGGGCGAGGGCAATATGCTCATGTTGTTATTACTGTTGAACCAAACGAACTTGGAAAAGGATTTGAATTTGAGAGTAAAATTGTAGGGGGTGTCATTCCAAAAGAGTATATCCCTTCTGTTAAAAAAGGGATTGAAGAGGCTACAAAAAATGGTATCCTAGCAGGGTTCCCTATTGAGGATGTTAAGGTAACTTTAACTTTTGGTTCATATCATGATGTTGATTCAAGTGAAATGGCATTTAAGATAGCAGGTTCGATGGCATTTAAAGAAGCTGTTAAAAAAGCAAAGCCAATACTTCTAGAGCCAATAATGTCATTAGAGGTTACTACCCCAGATGAATATCTAGGAAGTGTTAATGGAGACATTACCTCTAGGAGAGGAATTATGAAGGGAATGGATTTAAAAAATAATTTTCAAATTATTTCAGCTGAAGTTCCATTAGCTAAGATGTTTGGTTATGCCACAGAGCTAAGATCATTAACTCAAGGACGAGCAGTGTTTACCAT
>CAYNPP010000054.1:0-9911 GCA_964399095.1 uncultured bacterium
CCGGTGTTTGTTAGTACTCCCGTACTAGACTCTCCTCCGTGCTGGTAAGTGACAAGACGCATTCACTCGTCCTTTCTTCCCTAAGATTCTTCAGACCACAATTTCTTAAGCCTGTCCCGTTGGATTTTGCCCATAGTATTGCGCGGGATTTCCTCTAAAAAACAGTACACACGCGGCCGTTTGTAGGAGGCCAATTCCGCTTCAAGTCGTTCACGAAGATGTTTTTCAAGCAGAACAGGGTCTTGACCTTCCAGTGGAACGATAAAGACACCTACTTTTTCCCCCAAATCTCTGTCCGGCAGTCCGCCCACCGCGCATTCACGTACTCCAGCCTCGGGCTCTACAACCGACTCAACCTCGCCAGGCGTAACGTTGGTGCCACCGACTATAATGAGCTCTTTCATCCGCCCGTTAATGGTCAAATACCCGTCTTCGGACAGGTATCCAAGATCGCCCGTACGGAACCATCCCTTACAAAATGCTGGCTCCGTAGCTCCAGGATTCTTCCAGTACCCGGCAAAGACGTTCGGGCCTTTTACCCATATTTCTCCGGTCCTTCCTTTCTCTAGGCAGTCGAGTGTTTTGGGATCAAATATTTCCACCTGTGTCCCTCGTAGTGCGGGGCCAACCGTCCCGGGACGTCGCTCGCCGTTTAGCGGATTCGACGTATTAATAGCCGTCTCCGTTAATCCGTACCGTTCCACAATACGGAAGCCTGACTGATCCTCGAAGCGGCGAAACGTTTCTCGTGACAGAGGCGCGGATCCGCTCGTAAAAAGGCGCATGGTCGAGTAGGAAAACTCTCCGGGCACCTCGGTCATGCGATGGTACATGGTCGGCACACCCATGAACACGCTAATCCTGTGCGCTGACAGCGCAGCAAGTACCACTTTCGCGTCAAAGCGGTCCAAGAGCACTGCGTTCCCGGCCGTGTAAAGTGTTCCGTACAACCCTAACGCAAGCCCATGTAGGTGATGTGGTGGAAGTACGTGTAAAAGCCGATCGTTTTCTGTCATTTCCCAACTATCAACGAGTAGAGCCTCTAAATTCGATTGCACATTGCGATGAGTAAGCCCCACGCCTTTTGGCGTCCCGGTCGTCCCACTGGTAAACAACATCAATGCTACTTCGTCATCCACGCTGTCACACGGCTCTTGCCCACTCGTGTGACCCGCCAAGACCTCCGAGAGAGAAATTGGACCCGGCACCGCTTCGTCGTAACCGGACGCGACCCACCAAGCGCCCCTGACATGCTCTCCCAACTCGGGTGTAGAAGCGGCGATGGCTCCATCTGTAATGGCCAGGCGCGGTTCTGCCTGATCAAGAACGGACGCAGTCTCTGCCGTCGACAACGCAGGATTCAGGGGCACGACGACCGCCCCCACCCCAAGAGTGGCCACATGTGCAGCAGCGAGGCCGTCGGATTTTCCCACCGAAAGGGCGACGCGGTCTCCTCTTTCAATGCCTGCATGGCGCAAGGCCGCCATCAATATTGACGCCTCGGTCAACAAGGCGGTCCGAGTTTGTTTCCATTCTATCCGGCCGGATGCTCCCAATCGTTCGAATAAAATCCGATCGCCATTGGAGGACAACGTCTTCCAAAAAAATTGCGCTAAATTCATGGCCTCCTCGTGTCACGTGTGTTCAAAGTTTTAAATACCCCTAAACCGAGGCGGGGTCCATTCTACCGTAAGTCTCTTTTTCGGGGCGAAGAAACCCACAACTGATTATCAACCTCGGACGTCGACTTACGATTTATCGCCTTTGAGTGCGCCCAATAAAAAGATAAAATCGTATACGCGAATAATTGACAACACACACATAATGTCGCAGAGTACAGTGCGCAGCCGGGCGTAGGCCGGGCAGCGTTAGAAAACCCGGAGGAGGACGATAAAAAAACTGACATCGTCTTCGTAACGTCGGAACCGTAAGTACTACGAGGAAAAACATGCCATACGACTTGATTGTAAAGAATGGGACCATCATCGACGGAACCGGGCAGGTTGGCAGGCGAGCAAACATAGCCGTCGAAGGTAGCCGAATAACCGAGATAGGCAACGTTACCGGAGCAGCAAAGAGAACAATCGACGCCGAGGGGAAAATCGTGACTCCGGGTTTTGTTGACATTCACACGCACCTGGACGCTCAAATTTGGTGGGACCCCACCGTCTCATCATCATGCTGGCACGGTGTAACATCCGTAGTCATGGGAAATTGCGGAGTTACGTTCGCCCCGTGCCGGCCGGAAGACCGTGAATACCTCGCCCATCTAATGGAATCTGTAGAAGATATCCCCGCCGAGAGCATCAACGCAGGTATGCCTTGGAAATGGGAAACTTATGGGGAATACCTGCGGGCTTTGGATCAAATTCCGAAGGGTGTAAATGTGGGCGGAATGGTTGGTCACTGCGCAGTGCGCTACTGGGCAATGGGACCAAAAAGTCTGGACAATGAGCCAGCACAGCAAGAAGATATTAAACAGATGCACGACATCGTAGCTGAAGCGATGGCCGGTGGGGCGCTGGGATTTTCAACCTCACGCACCATTTTGCATCGAACTCCAGAGGGACAACCGGTACCGGGGACGTTTGCGGAGAGCGATGAATTGATGGGAATCGCACGGGCACTCGGCAAGCTTAAACGTGGGGTTATCGAAGCAGCCCCTGGGATAGACAGTGGCAAGTCGGAAGATTTGCAGCGGGAGATCGACTGGATGACCGCGGTGAGCCTCGATACAGGACGGCCCGTGACGTTCGGATTAGCGCAAAGCCGACCACATCCAAAAGCCTATGCATCAATGCTTGAGGGGATCAGCGACAGCGCCAAACAAGGGGCTCAAGTATTCGCCCAATCGACTACGAGAGGAATCGGGGTATTGTTCGGCTTCGTCAACAGAACTCCTTTCGATCGGGCGCCGACATGGCGAGCGCTCCGGCACCTTAGTCTCGAACAAAAGCTCACCAAATTACGCAACTCTGAATACCAGACACAAATGGTACGGGAGGCCAATGAGGACCCGCCGCCCATAAATTTCGGCGACCTTTTCGTTCTCCCAAAAGGCGAGGTTCGTTATGACCTGGGCCAATCCGACAGCCTACAGGCCCACGCGGAACGTTTAGGCCAAACCCCGGCCGCGGCCTTCATCACTCTCGCTCTACAAGATGACGGAAAGACGTTATTCAACTACCCCTTCTTAAATCCGCAATTTGAAGCCGTTCAGGAAATGCTTGACCACCCTCGTGTAGTCATTGGTTTAGGCGATTCGGGAGCGCACTGCGGACAAATAATGGATTCAAGTCTCCCAACCTATTTCCTGAAATATTGGGTCAAGGAACGGGAACACTTTACCATTGAACAGGCCATCCACATGTTGACGGCACAACCGGCCCACCTCTTTGGCATCCGGGATAGGGGCGTACTCCGCGAAGGCGCCTACGCCGATATTAACGTCATCGATTATGAAGGCCTGAAATTACCTCCTCCTTCCTTCGTACACGATTTCCCAGCTGGGAGCGGTCGCTATATACAGAAATCCTCCGGCTATGACTGCACGATTGTCAACGGACAAGTTTTTATGGAGGGACTGAACCATACCGGTGCACTCGCTGGGCATGTCTTACGAAGCTCCTAGCCCTTTGGACTCCGGAGGCACGTTCCCACACTTCCGATAGAATTCGTGTTGTCCTACCGGACTCGGCTAGTTTTCCGCTGCCGGTCCCTCAACGTTACGCACGTACCCGTTGCCCGGCAAACGAGAATAGGTTCAGCCAGAACATCGGCGGCAGAGTCGGAAATATCGGGGAGCGGAACTATAACTTTCCACGCTTCAAATTCGAGACGGCGCGAGGTTCGGCCCACATGCACGATACGGCCGTGCGCCTCAATAAAATCCCCGGCGAACACGGGTGCGAGGAATTCAACGCCATCATACGCTCGAAACAGTCCTTCGTCCCCGTCCAAACGAACACTCAGTTCAGTACCAACATCGCCAAAGAGCTGCAACATCTTCGCACCATCAACCAAATTCCCTCCGTAGTGCGCGTCTTGGCCGCTCATCCGCACACGCAACATTGCCACCGGCAGATTCTCGACCGCCTTCATGATCGGCATTGTGTAATTCCTTTCCCCGTACGAAACTCCTACGAGATAGGCTGCCCGTCCCACACTTGTACTTGGACCCGACAATCATAGAACGTCCCGCCGCCCCCAAGGTCCGTTAGTGCCGCAGAAGTAACGTTATTCGCTATGCCCTTGCCGTCGGACAACTTGTCCCACCAGCCCCAAAAAGACGCTACGGTCCCAGGTTGAACATTGTCAGAAATTTTTGCTGGCAGTACAAAGGCGCCGCGTCGGTTGAATATCCGGACCTCGTCTCCGTCTGCGATCCCACGGGCCCGAGCGTCGTTCCCGTGGATCTCTAGCGTGCGGTCGTTGGCCTCCTGGCGCCGCATTACTGGAAGGTGTCCGTAAGAGGAATTAAGCGAATCCTTGTGTTTCCGTGGCAAGAAATTTAAGGGGAACTGGGCCTGCTCTTCCAACGTTTCGTGCGGTCGTACGAACGCAGGCAAGGGGTCCAATCCATCATCTTTCAACTTCGCGCAAGAGAATTCAAATTTCCCCGACGGCGTTAGAAAGCCTCCTTCTGCCCGCGGCAACAAGTCCGGTTCGGATCGAGTCTTCACGAATGGCTGTTGCAAGAAGTCGTCTATCAAGCGCCCGTCCAAAAGGGCATCCCGTGCTACCTCCTCGGCCGTCGCATATACTGCCGGTTCCGAGACACCCATTGACTGTCCTATAGAGCGAAACACTTCAGCGTTCGACCTTGCCTCGCCCGAAGGAGCTATCGCGGCGCGACTGAAACTTCCGAAATGACCTCCGTAGGCGAATATCATGTCGTCTTGTTCGAGCGGCGACGTGGCAGGCAAAACAATGTCCGCATAGTAGGCGCTATCGGTAAGAAACAAATCGTGCACCACAGTGAATAATCCCGGCCGTTGGAGGGCACGTCGTAAGTTCTGCTGGTCAGGCATCGAGGCCGCGAGGTTACAATTGTATACGTACAGGACATTAATCGGCGGGTCGAAATCCGGATCCATCAGATGTTCCGCCAAGCGCATCATATTTACCGTACGTGTTCCCTCAGGAGCAAGATCAGGCCGCATTACACGCTTCGTGTCCTGCGCAGTGAACATCGCACCACCAAAATTGCATAATCCACCACCAACATCGCGCCAAGCGCCTGTTAACGCGGGGAGGCAAGCGACCGCCCTGACAGCGGCAGCTCCGCCGCCGGACCTTTGTATTCCAACTCCAGTCCGAATCGCGGCGGGTCGCGTCGTCGCATAATCACGCGCGAAGGCCTGGATAATTGAGACGGGTACATCGCAGTCTCGCGAAAGATCATGCAAGGACAAGGCACCGAGTCGTTCTGTTAACGACGCGTACCCGGTCGTATGTTGGTTAACATAATCAAGGTCAGCCAGGCCTTCGTCGTTAATGACTTTCAGCATGGCGAGCGCTAACGCGGAGTCCGTCCCCGGACGAAGCGCGATATGATCGTCTGAAGCACGGGCTGTCCGGGAACGGAACGGGTCAATCGTAACAACCCGAGCGCCCCTGCGCTTTGCCTCAAGCACAAAAGGCCAGACATGCAATCCAGTATTGAGCGGATTAGATGCCCAGAATACTATCAATTTGCTTTCGAGCAGACCCTCGGGAGAAAAACCAAAGAAGACATCCGAATAGGCCATCGCGCCATAGAGGCCTCCCGCACATATCGTTCGGTCGAGAAACGACGCCCCCAAGGCATGAAAGAGTCTCCGGTCGATCCCGTTGCTCTGATACACCCCATTATTTCCACGATAAGAAAAGGGCAGTATGGACTGCGGACCATTCTCCGAAACGGAAGACTTCATCCGAGCGGTAATAGTTGTCAGAGCCTCTTCCCAGGAAATCCGTTCGAACGTAGCCTGCGGCCCCTTCGGGCCGGTCCGTTTCATGGGGTGGAGTAGTCTGTCCGGAGAATATACCCGTTCGAGAAACTTATCGACCTTCGCACACAAGGCCCCGCGTGTGAAAGGATGTTCTTTGTTAGCCTTAATTTGTACGGCACGACCGTCCCGAACCGTCACGTCCATAACACACGAGTCAGGGCAATCGTGGGGGCAAACAACCTGCGTTGTATGGGTCATAGAATCTCTCCTGTATCTACCCAATTTAGTCTTTCTGACAGAATACGAAAAAGCCGTCGGATCCGACACGTTTCCTTTTACCTCCACCGGATCGCCGACACAATCCGTATTTCGCCAACCATAGGCAAGCCGCCACAAATAAGCTGCCCCCAACCGCTTTCGTGGCGTACTCCTCACGGGGGACCCAGGCTCACACGCTGAGAAACGATTACACGTTCCTCCCATGCCCAAAACATAGGAATAGCGAGGTCTTGCGCAGCCCGGACTTCGCTCCCTTCTGGCATGGAATAGGGCACGCCATCCAAGCGAGGTACACGCGGCGAGTATATCGATCCTCGACAACAGATAACATTGCGGCCCGATAGGCCTATGCTACCCACATGCATGCCTCGGAAGCAATGCATTAGTATTCGGCGAAAAGGGATTCGTACGGTTTATTAGTGTCGTGTTCGGAGTTGCGCAACCATACTCAGAAAGGTAAGAAAAAAACTCAGCGGTTGCATTCACAAAGGGGGAGTACATGGAAGAGAAATTATTTCGATTAATCCTCGTGGCAGCGATGATTTGCTATGTCGCATTTCTCTATCCTACCAGCACACGGGCGGAAGACACCTACCCACCCGACTATGCCCAATCAACGGAGTCAGCAGGCGGACGGAGGAAAAGCCTAGACCGTGTATTTGCCGTTGGCGCCTACCTGACACAAAAACTTGACGAGGCTGGAGGTGAGGGATCTCCTCCCTGCTACCGAGACTGTATGATGGGCCCTTTAAACAAGGCGATAGCCTGTGTCGAGGCCAACGACTCTTATGCTTCGAGCGAATCCTGCGAAAGAGAGGCGGCGAACAAAATGGCGCGCTGTGATCCAACATGCGAAACGAGAACTCCGTGAAACAAGCAAGCGACCCACTTCTTCGCGCCTACGGTTTAACACGAGAACCGAGGAACACCGCAAACCGAGAACGAAAGGAACTATGGATGAAGAGAATATTTACGTTTGGATCGCTATCAGCCGGCGCGTACTTCGCGCTTCTTCTGGTTCTCCCGTCGACATGCCTCGGGGACGGATACCCGGGAGATTACACACCGTCCGCGCCCGCAGAAACCGGGAACACAAACATACTAGCTCGATTTGGAGCCTTACTAACCTACGTGAACGCCAAACTGGAGGCGGCCGGTGGCGAGGAAGCCCCTGAATGTTTCCGAGCTTGCATGACAGCTGAAATTAACAATATTCTCGGATGCCTAGATCAAAAAAATGCCTACCAGGGAAGCGCTTCCTGCGAACAAGAAGCAGCCATAAAGGCTGCCCAGTGTAACCCGACATGTTCGGATTCTTAGTGAAGCAGGTTTTTATTTTTAACCCGTCATTCAAGGAACGGGCAAAGGATAAACTCATAGGGCAAGCACTGTGGTCGAAAGTGAGGGAGATAGCATGCCGCCCGCTCCCCCACCACCGGAGCTATTTTTTCATCAGAGCCGCCATCGCCGCTCCCTGCTCACCCAGGACTTTCTTCGTCGATGCCCTATCTTGAATCCGTTGCCACCATGCCCCGAGTTTCGGTCTCCCATCGAAAGGCTTTTTTGAACCAAAATTGGGCAATAAATTGTCCATCAAAAACAGGGTAGGTGCGAGTGCCGCATCGGCCAACGTAAAATTGTCACCCGTCGCCCAGGGTCCATCCGAGATAGAAGATTCGAGTTGATCCAGATTATCATTCACTTCCGCGATTTTTTTTGCAATGAATTCGTCGTCTAGATCCTGACCGAACAACTTCGGAAACACCGCCCGCATGGGCGGATCAACGTACAAGTCATGATAGCGAGTAATCGCCCGCACGGCCGCCCTTCCTTCAGCGTCACTTGGCAACAACGCGGTCGCTGGGAACTTGTCTTCCAAATATTCGTTGATCACTTCCGACTCCAGAATAACCTGTCCGTCGTCGGTTTCTAATGCTGGTATCTTCCCAGTCGGATTTATTTCTTTGTATGCATCCGACCCCGGGCCCCCCGGAGGATCAGCAAGTTCCACTTCAAGGCCTTTCTCATAAATCGCAACTCTGCACTTCCCGGCGAAATTGCTGAGTCCTAGATTATATAATTTCATAACTATCACCCCAAGATTAGATTTCGACAGTCGAGCATCACGCCTCCGAGCGACTCACTGCCGAGCCGGGATCCTAGCATATAACGCACTGTATGCTCGACCCCGTCCAAAAGGCCGATGGGCAGAACTCCCTTGTCGTTTTAGTGGCACATATGCCTTAAGAGCCAACCACCAGAGCTAACCTTCCTGTGCTAGGAACAGGCCGTTATGAATGGGTTGTCTGTGGATCCATTACTGATAGGAACATTAGAAATGCGTTACTCTCCGGTCGCCCGCCGTCGCGTGTTACTGCTTGTTCTCTGCCTGCTATTCTTTCATACTCCGGCATCGTCGCGTGTGCAAAAGATTGTGATAGATCGTGTCGAATCTCCTACGTTCAATGGAACCCACTTCGGTAGCGTAGGCCAATACGAAAAAATTGTCGGCCGAAATTTTGGTGACATAGATCCGGGGGCCCCAGCGCACCGAGCCCTCGTCAATCTCCCCCTCGCGCCGACGAACGAACTCGGCCGCGTAGCATACACCACAGATTTTCATATCCTTAAGCCCGTGAACCCCGAACGCGGCAATCGTACCCTGCTTACTGGCATTCTGAACCGCGGCAACAAACTCGCGTTAGTCTTACTGAATGACGTGCCGTATGGACAACGCACGAACGATCCCTCCAATATTAGCGACGCCGGAAACGGCTTCCTCATGAAGCAGGGTTACACAATAGTGTGGGTAGGGTGGCAGGCCAAAGGAGCTGCCGGAGCACAGTGCTGCGTCCCACAGGGACCTGGGCACATGGGAGCCAAGTTCCCGATACCAGATCGAGACGGTGAGCCTATCGTCGGGCCGACCCTGGATATGTTCGTCGGTGGTGAACAGACTGACGGACCCGACCACACGACGGCGACGCTGAGCTATGCAGTTTCGTCGCCGCAGGCCAACGGCACCCAAGTAACAGTTAGTGATCGGGGCCTAAATACCACATCCACAGAAATATTACCCTGTTCGGGTACCGTCGGTAAAGCTCCCTGTTGGACCATGGAACACGAGCGCACTATCCGTGTATTAGGGGGCTTCCATAGCGGCAGGCTCTACCGAGTGCGTTACAAAGCGAAGGATCCTATCGTGCTGGGATTGGGTTTTCCCGTGATACGGGACGCAATCTCTTTCCTACGGTACGAAAGGACAGACGACGCAGGCACACCAAACCCGTTAGCCTCGGCCAGAGGTAACGTGGATATAAATACGGCGCTCGCGCTCGGCATCTCGCAATCGGGACGTTACCTACAAGAGCACGTATGGTTAGGATTTAACGTAGATGAACACGATCGGATCGTCTTCGACGGACTGGTCTCCGACATAGGCGGCGCTGGCAAGACTTTTACCAATTTTGCCTTCGGACAGCCCGGACGTACTCGCGGCAGTCATCGAGATTGGGCCTTTCCCGAAAACTGGTTTCCATTTTCATTTGACCAACAGACGCATCCGGTGACAGGAGAAAAGGACGGTTTATTAAGAGCCGGGACCGGCAAGCCGGGGGATGGTTTCGACCCGCTCATGATCATCACGAATACAGCTTCTGAATATTGGCGGAAACGCGCTTCATTATTGCATACTGGTTT
>CAYNPP010000055.1:0-1521 GCA_964399095.1 uncultured bacterium
GTGGGATGATTGTAAATATCGAATGTCTTATTCAACCAACTACTACAAGCTCCTTGGTCGAACTATTCATAGGTCTACATGAATCATCAAGGATATGACAATCATCCTCAATTCTAACACCACCCCACCCAGCTATATAGATACCAGGCTCTATGGTTATAACGTTGTTGGTTTCAAGGGGCTCATGGTTCATCCATGAAATTCTAGGCATTGTGTGTACCTCTAATCCAAGCCCATGGCCAGTTCCATGCATAAATAATTTTCCATAACCTTTATCTTCAATCACCGTACGACATGCCTTATCAAGCTCAGAGCATTTTACCCCATTTTTAGCTATATCAATACCTGCAAGCTGTGATTCAAGAACAATATTGTATATCTCTTTATGTCTATCTGATGCAGAGCCAACAACAACAGTACGTGTCATATCCGCATGGTATCCTTTATATAATGCTCCAAAATCCATAACAATAAAATCACCATCTTTGACTTGATTATCTGAAGGCGTGGCATGAGGAAGTGCTCCATTAGAACCAGATGCAATAATAGGATCGTAGCTATCTCCATCGCCCCCCTCTTGCTTAAACATATAGGATATCCTAGATGCAATATGCTTCTCGGTCACACCCGCTTTAATTTCAGGGATAATTAAATCAAAGACTCTATCTGTTATATCTACAGCAGCTTGTAGCGCATCAATCTCGCTCTGATCCTTTACCGCTGCAATCCTCTCAATAATATCATTAGTGGGGACCAATTCAGAAACATTTAAATCATTTGAAAATTTATTGTACATATCATAAGAAAGGTGACTCCCCTCAAAGCATAGAACCCAGGATTTCTGTAATAAATTATTTTCTTGAATGTGCTTGAGATGATTTCCTGTGATATTAATTTTATAATCAAAAATTTCATTTTTTGATTGTTCTGTATAACGACCATCAGAAAAAAAGAAATTCTCCTCATCGGTTATTAAAAGAAAACCTGAAGAGCCAGTAAAGCCACTTAGATATCTAACATTTGTGATATTAGATGTATAGAATGCGTTGTATTGTTTTTCGTGCATAATATTTTTTAATTTTTCTATTCTTTTACTATATATATCCATTATTTACCCTTAGAAATTCCTTTAGTTATTTTTTTTTGTCGTTGATTTATACTAGCCTTGGAAATGGCTTTATTTTTCTTGACAAGATTAAGAACATTCTGAGCTTGATTAAATTGTTCTTGTTTAATCAAAATATCTACAAATGTTAATGTTGCCATCTTTGGATTGATATCAATTTTTTGTTTTGTTGTGGTGGATTTTTTTACATTTTTTTTAATTTCTTTGCTTTTCTTTGGCTTAGATGACAAAGGTTTAGATTTCATTCTTGTAGATTTTTGTGGCTTTGGATTATCCTTAACAAAATTTATAATTTCTAAACCTAAATCATCATCAGGCACAAGCTCCAATAACTGATGAGCAACCTTAAGCATAGCACGATGATTTGTATTATTTGAATAATAATAATGAGCTAG
>CAYNPP010000055.1:1621-6671 GCA_964399095.1 uncultured bacterium
TTAAATATTCTTTCTAAGTTTTCTTTATTCATTATGATACCTCTTTATTATCTTTACACCATCTTGTAATATAATCTATCGTCTCCTGTACTGATGTCCCAGGGCCAAACAATTTACCTACCCCATACTGTTCCAGCTCTTTCATATCCTCCTGTGGAATGATACCCCCTCCTGTTAATAAAACATCATCCATAGAATTGCTGTCCATCAAATCTTTAACTTCTTTAAAAATTGTCATATGTGCTCCACTCAAAATTGACAGGGCAATAACATCTGAATTTTCCTGTATGGCTGCTGAAATTATCATTTCAGGTGTTTGACGCAATCCCAAATAGATTACTTCCATCCCCGCATCTCTAAATGCTCTTGCTAAAATTTTTATTCCTCTATCATGTCCATCAAGCCCTGGCTTTGCCATAACTACTCTAATTTGATTCAACCGTATTACTCCTTATAATCATTGTCACCGGACCATCGTTGATAGAATCAACAAGCATGTCCGCTTGAAAAATTCCGCTATATGTATTTTTGTACTTTTTCTCCATTTTATCTAGTAAAATATTGTAAGTGCTACGTGCCTCATCAATTGGCATGGCTTTGATAAAGCTAGGTCTTAATCCTTTATTTACATCAGCACACAACGTAAATTGACTAACAATCATAATATCTCCATTAATATCTGAAACAGAATAATTCATTTTTTTATTCTTATCATTAAAAATACGCAAATTAATTATTTTGTGTACAATAAAATTAATATCATCGCCTGAATCATTATCTTCAATCCCGATATACACTAAGAGCCCAGCACCTGCTTGGGTATAAATAGCGTTATTATTTGTAATGGCACAGGATTTCACCCTTTGGACAAGAGCAATCAATTTAACTCCCAACCCAAACGTTGTCTGATCCCAATAAATCTCTAAGCTTGATTATAAATTCAACGTTAGGAGAAACATAATATCTATCTGACACTACCCTGTGGCAATGCCCACTAGATGATTCTACATTTAATATAAAACGACAATGTCCTGTATATTCACTAATCAATGACTTGATGTTATCTATGAGTTTTTTACTGGTCTGATCATAAGTTAATCTCACATGGATATGTTTACTCATTTTAGCCCTGACAGATTTCATATCAATAATATCACTGGAAACAATTTTAAGAACATCGTCTTCACTAGACTGCCTATTTGATATCTTCCCAGAAATAAAAATAATATTGTTTTCTTTAATCAAAGATTTTTTAGCTTCATATAAATCATGAAATACAAATATTTCTGCTTTAGATGACATCCTCTCCAAAGTAATAATTGCCCATTGGTTATTCCTTTTATCAAATAATAACTTTACACTTGAAATAACTCCACCAATCTTTAGGTGACTATTTTTATTATTTAGATTAATTATTTCAAAATCTTCCAAATCCATACTATAGGGTTGCAATGGATTTCCTGATAAATAAAAGCCAATTAAATCTTTTTCCTTAGATAAGCATTCCTGATTAGACCATTCTTCTACATCTTCAAGAGGAGGTAAAGGAATATCTAGCGAAATACCATTATCAGAAAAAAGAGATGATTGATTGTTGTTGGATTGTTGGTTGTAGTGCTGACTAAAAAGATTTAACTTGTCTATGCTTGCAAATTGTTGTGCTCTGTGTCCTTCAAGAGAATCGCATGCACCTGATAGTATTAAACTTTCATATGTTTTCTTATTAACTGCATTTGATCCTATTTTTGATAAATCAAAAATAGTAGAATAGGTATTTCCTTTCTCTCTGTATTTTGAGATTTCCTGCGCTGCCTTATAACCAACATTCTTAATAGCTGCTAATCCATAAGAGATAGTTTTATCTTCAATAACTCTAAAATCAGCATAAGAAATATTGATGTCTGGCGGTAAAATTACAATATCTGAGTTTCTTGCATCTTCAACTAATCTAACAACCCTATCTGTATCGGTTATATCAGATGATAAGTTAGCAGAATAATATTCTTCAGGATAATAAGTTTTTAACCACGCTGTTTGATAGGCTATAAATGCATAGGCTGCAGAATGACTTTTATTGAATCCATACTCAGCAAATTTTTCAAGTAACTCAAAAATAGCTATAGCATTTTTTTCATCAATTTTTTTTTCTTTTGCTCCATTAACAAAATCAGATCTAAAGCCAGACATTAACTTTTTTTTCTTTTTACCCATTGCTCTTCGCATTAAATCTGATTGCGATAAAGTAAAGCCTCCTACCTCAGTAGCTATTTGCATTACTTGCTCCTGATATACAATAATACCAAAAGTATCTTGCAATATTTTTTCAAGACTTGGGTGAAGATACTTAATTTGTGATTTTCCATTTTTTCTGTTTATATACTCAGGAATATTTTTCATGGGTCCTGGTCGATATAATGAGTTCATAGCGATTAAATCATCAAATGTGGTAGGTTTTAAATTCTTTAGATGTTCTTGCATACCAGATGATTCAAATTGAAAGATTCCCACTGTATTTCCACTAGCAAATAATTTGAATACCTTTTGGTCGGTTAAATCTATTTTAGAAATATCAATATCCTCATTATGACGTTTCTTGATAACTTTTAATGTTTTATCTAATACGGTAAGATTTCTAAGACCAAGAAAATCCATTTTAAGTAGACCTAAATCTTCAACCGCCTTCATATCAGCCTGGGTTGTTATGTCATTAGTTCCAGGCTGCTTGTATAAAGCAACATAATCTGTTAATGGCCCAGGTGTAATAACAATACCAGCAGCATGCTTGGATGCATGCCTATGCATGCCTTCTAAAATTTTAGAATGATCAATAAGACTTTTAATGGTATCGTTGTCATTGTAAATCTGCTTGAAATCTTTATTTAATGTTAATGCTTTATCAATGGTCATTTTGGGATCATTGGGAATCATTTTTGCTATATCATCAACTTGTCCATAAGGCATACCCATAACCCTTCCAACATCTCTAATTGAAGATTTTGCTTTCATCGTGCCAAAGGTTATGATTTGAGCAACAGAATCTTCACCATACTTTGACTTTATATATTCAATTACTTTTTCACGGCCATCAATGCAAAAATCTATATCTATATCTGGCATAGAAATTCTATCTGGATTTAAGAATCTCTCAAATAATAAATTATACTTTAATGGATCAATGTCTGTTATCCCTGAGCTATAGGAAACGATAGACCCAACAGCAGATCCACGTCCAGGACCTACAGGAATATTGTTTTCTTTTGCATAATTAACAAAATCTTGGGTGATAAGAAAATATCCAGCAAATCCCATTTCCTTAATAACATTGAGCTCATAGTTTAATCGCTTTTGAACGTTAGGTGTTATTTCATTGTATCTGTCTTTTAAACCTTTAATGCAAATAGATTTTAAGTAATCATCAGCACTAAAATCTGAACTTATAGTATCGGGAACTGGAAATGTGGGCAAATGATATTGACCCATAGGAATTTCTATATTACACAAATCTGCAATCTCACGTGAGTTTTCTAATGCATTTGGAAACTCCTTAAATAATGAGTGCATTTCATCTTGCGTTTTTATATAAAATTGTCGTGGCTCATAACGCAGTCTATCTTTATCGGATAATTCCTTCCCCATTCCACAGCAAAATAATATGTCATGGGATTCTGAGTGCTCTTCAAAAGCATAATGGTTGTCATTGGTGGCAATTAAAGGAATATTCAATTCTAAAGATAATTTTTTTAATATTTTATGCGATATAATTTCTTTTTTTATACCATGATTTTGAACTTCAAGGTAGAATCTATTATTAAATATTTCTTTATAGCTTAATGCTGCTAATTTTGCATTCTCATAATCATCTACACTTGCATAGTAGTTAACTTCTCCTGCTAGACACCCGCTTGTACAAATTAACCCTTCATTATATTTTTCAATTAATTGCTTATCAATGCGCGGCTTATAGTAAAATCCTTGTAAAAAACCTATGGTAACTAATTTGATTAAATTTTTTAAACCTATTTCATTTTGAACCAATAGTAGCAAATGATGATAATTCCATTTTTTACCATTTTTATCAATGTGGCGATCCGTATGATTGCCTGTAGAAACATATACCTCGCACCCCAAGATTGGCTTAATTCCGTTTTTAACAGCTTTTTGATAAAATGGAATTAATGAAAATAGATTTCCATGCTCTGTAACAGCGATGGTATCCATGCCTATATCATTGAGACGATCGCACATCATATCTATTGATTGCGCCGCATCAAGAAGTGAATAATCAGTATGATTATGTAAATGAACAAATTCTGTCATAAGTATATTAGTGTGAAAGTAAAATTATTAATACCCCACAAAATATCATGGCTTTTAACAATGATGAAAAAAAGTGATATTCTGAGGATGTTATATTATCATTCAACCGCCACATAATATACAGTAAAGGAAGGTGAATTAAAAAAAAGATTAAAGGAAAGTATATAAAATTATAAGCAAAAATATAAATAGGACTAACTGAAAAGAATATAAATGTAGCAGATATCATTCTTATGATAAAAATAGTTTTTTTTACTCCAATAGAGATAGGCAAGGTCGCATAATCTGATTTTTTATCACCTTTAATATCTTCAATATCTTTTATTATTTCTCTTATTAAATTCAACCCAAAAGCTAAAAACATTATCTTCCATGTATAGACTATATCCCCATTAATACCTGATTCTATAAAAATAAATACTAAGCCAACTAATAATGAAATAACAATATTCCCTATAAGTGGTATTTTTTTGAAAATTAATTCATATAATATTATAAAGGGCATTGCTATATATGTAGCAATGCAAAATGTAATATAACTCTGCATCATAGCAAGAGTTGTACCCGCAATAAAGAGCATTGCTATTATTAATAAAATCACATAGTTATTGATTTCATACTTCACAAGAATACGATGAGGTTTATTTATTTTATCTGTTTTTACATCGAGATAATCATTGAGGATATTACCTGCAGCCATATAAAATATTAAAACTAGTATAAGCTGAAATAG
>CAYNPP010000055.1:6681-9869 GCA_964399095.1 uncultured bacterium
AATTTTATTATCTCAAAAACAAAGTTCATAATGTAATTTTCATTATTCGAGGATAATTATTAAAATCTTTATAAATAGCTGTCTTATATTGAGAAAATATTGATTTGATTTTATCAACTTGTAGATGCCCTCCAAATTCAATTAATAGTATACCTTCCTTCAATAATAAAACATTAAGAATATTATTTATTCTATGATAAAAGCCTAATCCATCATCAAAGTCCGTGAGCGCATTTATGGGATCATAATGTTTAACATTATGGGGCAATGAATCAATATCATTAAATTTAATATATGGTGGATTACATACAATAATATCATATTGCGTATCTGGTTTATCTTTTATGATATCCAACTGATATGCGGTAACAGAATTAGAACAGTTAAAATATTTAATATTTTCATGAATATTATCTATACAAACTTCTGAAATATCAATTGTATCTACAGTAGATGCAATTCCTTCAAGATGTAGTGTAATACCCAGAACACCGCTCCCACTGCAAATATCTAAGGCTTTTCTATATTTCTTCTTTGCTAATATTTCAATAATCTGTTCAGTCTCAGGCCTAGGAACAAAAACATCTGGAAATAAAATAAAATCTCTTCCATAGAATGTGGATGAACCCAATATTATCTGTAAAGGAATATGATCTTTACGTTTATTAATGCAATCAATAAAATAATTTATTTCTGATTTATCTAATAAATAGTTTTGATTGGCATGAAACCAAGAAGAGTTTTTATTGAGTGTGTGAAGGAGAATCCACTCTGATTCCTTTTTATAATTAGAAATCTGATTACTTTTTAACTCTGTAGAGCCAAATAAATATAAATTCTCTAGAGTTTTGTGCTTATGCCTCATCCATTAGTAGCTTTTGATTTTCAATTCGCAATGCATCTAATATTTCAGAAAGATCTCCGTCTATAATATCATTTAGTTTATATAGTGTTAAATTAATTCTATGATCTGTCATTCTTCCTTGAGGAAAATTATATGTTCTAATTTTTGCACTCCTGTCGCCCGTTGAAACCATAGATTTGCGTTGACTTGCTCTTTTTTTATCTTGCTCTTGTTGTTGAATTTCAAAAATTTTACTACGTAAAACCTTAAGTGATTTATCTTTGTTTTTATGTTGAGAGGACTCATCCTGGCAGGTAACAACTACCCCTGATGGTATATGTGTTACTCTGATAGCCGATTCCGTTTTATTAACATGCTGTCCCCCTGCACCCGAGGCTCTATAAGTATCAATTTTAATATCTGAATCTTTTATTTCCATATCTATATCTTCTATTTCAGGTAAAACAGCAACAGTAGCGGCACTTGTATGTAATCTCCCGCTAGATTCTGTTTCAGGGACTCTTTGTACTCTATGCACTCCACTTTCAAATTTTAAATATCCATAAGCCCCATCACCTTTAATATTAATAACTACTTCTTTAACTCCACCGCCTTCATTTTCATTAATAGATATAATATCTGAAGTCCAATTTTTTCTTTCAACATACCTTAAATACATTCTCATAAGATCACCTGCAAATAAAGCAGCCTCATTGCCTCCAGTCCCACATCTAATTTCAAGAATAATATTATTGTCATCATTAGGATCTTTTGGTATCAATAAGATTTTAAGCTGTTTCTCTAAATCATCTAGCTCCTTAGACAATAAAGTTATTTCTTCTTGTGCTAACTCTAAAAGCTCATCATCTTCTTCATTAAGCATTTCTTTACTTGATTCTAGTTGATTGGTTTTATCTATATATATAGTCGCTTTTTCAACTATTGGAATAAGTGATTTGTGTTTTTTAGCAATTTTAGCAAATTTTTTACTATCTGCAATAGTGACAGGGTCAGATAATAACTCGGATAAATTATTAGACTCATCTATGATTGATTGTAACTTATCAATCATCCTATTGCGTCTGCTATATGTTTCTTGCCTTGATGTTTATGAATAGTGTCTCCAAAAGCACTTGTAAGTGCTTGTATAGATACTTCAAGCTGTGATTCATCTGGTGGCTGCGTTGTAATATTTTGTAGCCATAATCCTGGTTTAATAAAATAATGTAAAACGATGTTATCATTATATTTAGATGAAAATTTTAAAATTTCATAACCGATGCCCGATACCATAGGAATTAATATTATGTGTATCAGCAACCTATTCATTAGCGTGATAGAGCCAAATAGAGCAATAAAAATTTGATCAATAATCATAAATGAAACAATAGCAACAAGCATCACAATAAACATAAAACTTGTCCCGCACCTAGGGTGTTGTGTTGGATATGATTGGGCATTTTTTACATCTAATTCATCTCCATTCTCAAAAGCATAAACCACTTTATGCTCTGCCCCATGATACTGAAATAATCTTTTTGCGTCCTTGGTATATGATATAAGAAATAAATAAACTAAAAAAATGGAAATCCTAATTATACCTGCAATAATATTAAAATATATGGGATCTTGATCAGAATTAAATATAAAAGTGGTTAAACCTAGGGGTAAAAAAATAAATAAGGATATAGCAAAACAAATAGAAAAAATAGTCATGATGATTTCAAGAAATCTGTTTTGCTTATTACTCTCCTCTGGGAAAGCAATATCCGCAGACCACTGAAGTGTGCCAAATCCCATTTTCATAGATTCAAATAAACTAACTGCGCCCCTTATAATTGGGACATTGAGATAAGGATACTTAGCTGTTAATGACACAAATTTATGTCGGTTGGTAATAATGTCACCTTCGGGATTACGCACCGCTGTAGATATAAATCCAGGCACCCTCATCATAACACCTTCTATAACAGCTTGCCCTCCCACTAAAATAGAAGATTTTGTAAGGAACAACACTAAATGATTAAGAAATATTTTTTTCATAAAATAAAAAAGCGACCAAAAAATAAATTTAGATCGCCTTTTACAATATATAATATTTACTTATCTGATTCTTTAGATGACAGATTATATTTCTTATTATATTTTTCAATTCGTCCTGCTGAATCTACTAAATTTTGTGTGCCAGTAAAAAATGGGTGTGATTTATTTGAAATTTCCAATTTATATAAAGGATATTCCTTTCCATCTTCCCATTTAATTGTTTCTTTTGTGGCCACTGTGGACCTCGTAAGAAAACTATAATCACATGATAAATCCTGAAAAACAACATATCGATAATTTT
>CAYNPP010000056.1:0-9554 GCA_964399095.1 uncultured bacterium
GCGCGTTAGATATTAGATCAAATTGTGCTCCAGCATATCTATATCTAGGTATAGCTGAGAAAAATATGAATAATCGACCTGCAGCAATGGATGCATTTAACAGCGCACGCGCTGATAAGGATTGGAGAGAATCCGCAGATTTTGAAATTAAAAATTATGATGATGATACATCCCTGAATATTGGGTGTAATAGCTATAATTAATATATGATTGATGCAGTAATTTTTGATTTAGATAACACCCTCATGGATTTCATGAAAATGAAATCTATGTCTATTGATGCTGCCATAAATGGTATGATTGAGGCCGGCATGGATATAGAGTTTAATAAATCAAAGCAAGAAATATACTATATATACGATAAGAAAGGGTATGAGTACCAGGAAGTTTTCGATGATTTTATATTTAGTTCTTGTGGAGAACTCAAACATAAATATCTGGCTGCGGCTATTGTATCCTATAGAAAAATTAAAGATGCAACGCTTGTGATGTATCCTAATGTTAATAGCACACTTATAAAACTATCAAAGGCTGGTCTTAAACTAGGTGTTGTTACCGATGCACCAAGCCGTGAAGCATGGATTCGACTATACTCTCTTGGAATGCATCATTTGTTTGATGCGGTGGTTGCGCATGATGACACAGGGACCAGAAAGCCTTCACCTGAACCGTTTCAGAGGATATCAGAATTGCTTGAGATTGACCCATTAAAAATTCTCATGGTCGGTGATTGGCCTGAGAGAGATGTAATTGGAGCAAAAAAGCTAAATATGAAGACAGCATTTGCTAGATACGGAGATATGTTCGGGACACAGGAGTCAGGAGCCGACTATGATTTGGATGACATCAGCGAGATTCTTAGTATTATACAAAAAGAGAATAATTTATGCTTCGAGTAGGCACTGATATAGTTGAAGTTTCAAGAATAAAGAATATTATAGAAAAATATAAAAATAAATTTCTTAGTAGAATATATTCTGATGAAGAAATAAAATACTGCATGGACAAAGCTTCCCCTGAGATTCATTTCGCAGGCAAATTTGCAGCAAAAGAAGCAATCAAAAAAACTTCTTCAAAGCTAGTTAAAATCCCATACAATAAAATAAATATTTCAAATGATAAAAATGGGAGGCCAGTAGTTTCTAAGGGTACCATTCTTTCTGACAAAATAGATGTATCAATCTCACATACTCAAGAGCTTGCAGTATCATTTGCGATATTAAAAAACAATGATACGGATTCTTAACTCAAAAGAATCAAAGCAACTAGATTTAGCAACGTTAGAATCTACAGGTATTTCAGAAAACATACTTATTGATAACGCCGGGAAAGCCATTGCCCATCATATTATTGAAAATATAGAAGACCCTTTTAATGAAACCTTTTTGCTTATTGCTGGTTTTGGCAAGAATGGATTGGATGCAATTGTTGCTAATTTTTATATGCATCACTATGGGCTACAATCATATTTATATATAATCGATGAGAATAAGATTCCTTCAAAGTTTGATAAGTACCTAAATAGTATAAATAAAATTAATTCCCTTGACTCTATAACCAAATTTAATTGGGTTGTTGACGGGGTATTTGGAAATGGATTAAATAGAAATATTGAGGGGCTTCCACTTGAGGTTGTCAGGAAAATTATTCAACAAAAAAATATCATTGCCATAGATATTCCTACAGGGATCCTTGCAGATACGGGTGAATCAGTTAACATATTTGTTAAAGCAAGGGAAACTATTTCATTTGGATTTCCTAAATGTGGACACTATCTATCTGAAGGATTCAGCGCAACGGGTAAATTGTCTATATATGATATAGGGCAGATTAGAAATCTGACCGGACATCCTAAAACAGCAGATTTATACCAAATCATAAGCGGTGATATAACTCAGCTTTTAAAAAATAGCAGGGAATCCGTAGAAGCTAATAAGTATTCTAGGGGACAAGTTCTTGTTTACGGTGGTTCAGAAAATTATACTGGTGCCGCTTTGCTTTCGGCTAGCGCTGCTCTTTCATGTGGCGCAGGTATAGTAAAACTAATGTACAATAGTAAGCTATCAAATAGCATGACTAGATTTATGGAGGGTATTGATATCCCTATAAAATCAAAGAGCTCAGAATTAACAGAAACAGAATACTCTGATATGGAAAGCTATTTTAAAAACTCAGATTGCATGCTCATTGGTCCGGGCCTTTCTATATCAAGAAAATCCCTAAAATTGACTAATAAAATATTACGTAACTATAAAGGTAAGTGTATAATTGATGCGGGTGCTTTAGCTGCTATTGACGACTACGACTCAAATGGCTTTGAATCTACTCCCAATCAATCAATCCTCACTCCTCACTACGGAGAGCTATCTAAAATTATAAATATTAATGTTGATGAGATAAGAAATAATGTTGTAAAAATACTCTTAGAGATCTCAAAAAAATTATACTCAAGAATTTTAATATTAAAGGGCCCTAATACTATCATTGTTAACGGGGATGGGGAGTTATTTTTTATAATAAATGGCGATAAAAAACTTGCAACCGCTGGAACCGGCGATATACTTGCTGGAATGATTGCATCATATGTCTCACGAGGGCACCCTATTATAGAGGCCGCAATTATTGGTGCGTATCACCATGCTGAGTGCTCGAATTTTATTGATAAATCTAATATCATAGCCAGTGAACTTTTGGACGTTATAGGCGTTGTTAAATTAGACCAACTAAAAAATAGATATGAAAATTAATGAGATATTAATTATAATAAATATATTTGTAGTACTTGTAGTCTCTCTCTTTAATTTTGAAAGTTTGAGTCATTTAAGACTTTATAGATATGATGATATAATTCATTTTATTTTATATTTTTTACTTTCTATTATTGTTTTCTATAACATCGATAAAAATTTATTCTCTCGCAAGGTTCCGATATATATATTAATTATTTTGCTTCCTGTTGTGACAGAATTTTTACAGAAATTTACAGATAGAACGCCTGAAGTCGCTTATTTATATTATGATTATATGGGCTTGACAGTAGGATTAATTATCATTATAATTTATAAGTATGTTAAAAGAAATTAAAATTAATAATCTGGCTATTGTAGATGAGCTCCAAATAAAGTTATGCTCTACATTTAATGTGATTACTGGTAGATCTGGTTCAGGTAAAACTATTATCTATAAAGCTATCAACTATTTATTTGGTGAAAAGTTTAATAAAAATGATATAAGAAAAGATGAAGAGAAATGTGAAGTATCGGGAATATTATTTATTGATTCAAAAGATTACATTATTAGAAGAGTTTTTACGCAATCTAGAACAGAAAACTATATCGACGACCAGAGAACTAATATAAAGGACTATGTCAATTTTATATCTCGTGCATGGGAATCATATGGACAACATGAACAGCAAAAGTTGCTCAATGAACAAAATCATTTAGCCTATCTAGATTTATTTGCCTGTAATGAGATACATTTAAAGGAGTATAATCAATTATATACACAATACATTGATATCAAGAAGGAAATTGATGAAATTGTTGATACTTACAATGAATACAATAAAAATAAAGAACTTTATGTATTTCAATTTGAAGAGTTAGATGGTTTTGAGTTAGAAATTAATGAAGATCTTGATATAAAAGTAGCTATTGAAAGTATAAATAAAACAAAGAAGATACATGACTCCCTTCGAACTCTATCTAATTTAGGTTCAGGTGTAAATGATAAAGTAAAATCCTTTATTGATGACTCCGAGGGTATGAATAATAAAGATGTTAATGATTTAAATAAAAGATTAGATGTATTGCTAGAAGAAATATCTGACATAGAATATCAATCTGTGTTGATGGGTAATAATTTTTATTATGATTTTAATGAGTTGGAGAGATTAGAAAAAAGATTACAAAAAATTAATGAGCTTAAAAGAAAATATGGTGGTAGCATTGAATCCGTCATTAAACATAAAAAACACCTTAATGATTTGATTAATGGCTCTACTGGGATAGAAGAAAAAATTACAGATATGAATAATGAAAGAGAAATGTATAAATTTAAACTTAGTAAACTTGCAAAAAATATACATAAAGACAGGACTAAGGCTGCACGCTCCCTAGAATCAAGCGTAGTAAGCGATTTATGCTCAATGAATATGAAGTCCGTTGAATTTACTGTAGAGCTAGGTAGCTTTACGATAAACGATAGGGCTATTGACAATTGTGAGTTTCATATTAGAACAAATAAAGGAGAGTCTATAAAATCAATTAGTCAAATAGTCTCAGGAGGAGAGCTCTCGCGTGTAATGATGTCAATAAAGTTATCAATAAATTCAAAGTCTTCAGGAAAAATATTCTTGCTTGACGAAATTGATTCTGGTTTGTCAGGTGTTGAAGCAGATAGCCTCGGTAATGTGATAAAGGATTTGTCACGGAAAAATCAAATAATCTGTATAACACATTTGTCTCAGATTGCAGCTAAAGCAAAGTCTCATATAAAAACATCAAAGAGCATAATTGATAATAGAACTATTTGTCACGCAAATGTGCTTGAAAAAGAGAATCTAGTTGATGAGCTTGCCGCAATGATAAGTGGCAAAAATATAACAAAAGGTAGCCTTGAATACGCAAGGGGAATTTCTAAGGAATAATGGATAAACTAGTTATAGATGGTGGAAAAAAATTAAATGGTGCTATAAAAATTAGTGGTGCTAAAAATGCGGTGCTTCCAATCATGACTGCAACGATTATAGTTCCAGGAAAATATAAGATAAACAATGTACCTAATTTAAGAGATACAAATACTATGATTGATTTATTGAAGATTATTGGTGCAGACGTTAATTTTAGTGGAAATACATTAGAAATCGATACAATTAATTGTAATAATCCATCAGCTCCATATGAGCTTGTAAAAACAATGAGAGCTTCTTTTTATGTCCTAGGACCATTGATTTCTAGATTTAATTTTTCTGAAGTGTCATTGCCTGGTGGCTGTGCATGGGGGCCAAGGCCTGTTGATTTTCACATTAAAGCTTTTAGAGAGATGGGTGTAGATGTACAACTATCTAAAGGTAATATAATTGCAAAAGGAAAGCCAGTAGGTGCCGAAATAACTTTTCCTAAAAAAAGTGTTGGAGCAACTGGTAATGTTTTAATGGCCGCAGCAAAGGCAGATGGAATAACAACGATTCATAATGCCTCGATGGAACCTGAAATTGTTTCTTTAGGGGATTTTTTATGTAAAATTGGAGCAAAAGTTAATGGCATAGGATCTGATAGTCTTGAGGTTCATCCCATAAACAATGAAAACAATTGCATCGATTTTGATATCATTCCAGATAGAATAGAAGCAGGTACCTTTTTGATAGCATGTGCCGCAACGGGAGGATGTCTAACACTTCAAGATATATATATACCAGATATACAAGTAGTACTAGATTTGCTTATAAAAGTAGGATGTAAAATTTCATATAAAGATAATAATGTAACCATAGAATCTGATGGAAAAATAGAACCTTGTGATATCGAAACATTAGAATTCACTGGATTTCCAACAGACCTGCAGGCACAGTGGATGGCACTAATGTCAGTTTCAAAAGGAATCTCAACTATAAAAGAGAATATATATAAAGATAGATTTACTCATATATCTGAATTAATGCGTATGGGAGCAGATATTACATTAAAAGAGAATATTGCAACAATTCATGGGAGGGAGAGACTTTATCCTGCACCTGTTATGTGCACAGATATTCGTGCAAGTGCAGCACTTGTTATTTCTGCTTTATGTGCAAAAGGAAAAACTGAAATAAGTAGGATATATCATATTGATAGGGGATACGAAAATATAGAATTAAAATTAAAAAAAGTTGGTGCTGATATTTCAAGAATTGTGACTTGAAATAAATTGTTACATTATAAGCATTCTTTTAATTGAAATTAAATAATTTTAATCTTAAATTAAATATGAGAATTAATTAAACAAGGAGTTTAAAATGAAAAAACTAATAATCACAACCGCTACAATGTTATTAATATCATCTGTATTTGCAAATACATCTGTTAGTTTAACAAAACCAATCAATGATAATTCATCGATTGTAAATGTTGCTGTTAATTCTAATGAGGATGTTTACGGCATACAGTTTGATGTTAAATATGACCCAACAGTTCTTTCTATTGATGCCGCTGATTTGGCCTCTATGGTTCCTGGCGTTGACCAGGTCTACGGTAGAGTTAAAAATGATGGCCTATTGAGAGTTGTTATGTTCGATTTAAATGGTAATCCATTAAATAATATAGATGCAGCTACTTCAATTATATCAATCCCTTTTAGGACTGATAATGATAATTCAATTAATACACTAATAGAATTTGAAAATGTAGTAGTAGCAGGAATGAATGGCGCAAATTTAGATGCATCATATGATACCTATGCTATGCAAATAGATGAGTTTTTACCTACTGAAACTTCATTGTCATCTGCATACCCTAATCCTTTTAATCCATCAACTACAATTGATTATTCGATTGCAGTTGAAGGTAAGGTTACATTGCAGGTTTTTGATATTAAAGGATCTCTAGTTAAAACACTAGTATCTGACTTGCAATCTCCTTCTAACTACTCTGTAGTATGGAATGGTAGAGATGATAGTGGACGCATGTCTGCAAGTGGTGAATATTTTGTAAGATTAACTACTCCAGGCTTTTCTGATAATACCAAAATAACTCTAATGAAATAAATATACTTAAAATTCCTTGTTTTAAGGTTAGGGCTCTTTAGCAATAAAGAGCCCTTTTTTATTTGTTTTATATCATAAATCAAAATAATATATATCAGTTTTTCATATTTATTATAAATGGACTCAAAAATTGTAATAATTGGCGCAGGTGAAGTTGGATTTAATCTAGCTAAATCATTATCTCGTGAGAGCTATGAGATCACAGTCATAGAGCTCAATCCAGAAAAATGTCTTAGAATAAAGAACCATCTTGATGCACATGTTATTGAAGGCAATGGAGCCTCCCAACGGATCCTTCAGCAGGTTGATATGAAAAAAGTAGATTACCTTCTTGCTTTAACACGAATAGATGAAGTTAATCTAGTTGCTTCTCGAATGTCTAAAAAGATGGGAGCTAAACATGTTATATGCAGATTGAGAAATACAGAATACTCTCATAAAGATGCAATTATAATACCAGAGCAGTTTGGCATTGAATATGTAACCTATCCAGAGAAAGCAGCTCAATTTGAGATTGAAAATTTAATTAGACGATCATCAAGTGTGCAGGTCCAGAAATTTAAAGATGGAAAAATTTTAATGGTTGGAGTTAATCTTGAATCATCCTCTCCTTTAATAGGACGGACTCTTGAAAATGTTGTTATTTCAAATCCATTTACACATCATAAATCAGTAATAATAAATAGAAATGATGATTTTTTTATCCCAAGCTCATCAGATATATACAAAAAAAATGATCATGTTTATTTCATTGGAAGAAGAGATGATATTGATGACATCCAGAAGATGGCAGGGAAGCCATCCTTTGACGTAAAAAATGTAATGATTTTAGGTGCAGGGAAAATTGGTCGATTGCTTGCTAAATCTCTTCAAAATGATTTTAATGTTAAGATGATCGAAAAGAATAAAGATAAGGCTAAAGAGTATAGTAAAAATTTAAGTAACAGTCTTATGCTTATAGGTGATGGTCTTGATATTGAGTTTTTGGAATCAGAGAATATATCTGAAGTCGATTGTTTTGTTGCTGCAACTCAGAATGAGCAAACTAATATCTTAGCATCTTTGCTTGCTAAGCATTATGGAGCTAAACAGGTTATTCTGCATATTACAACAACTAGCTACCTTAAATCAGTTAGAAGAATTGGAGCAGATGCGATAGTAAGCAAAAACATTTCAGCTGTAAATGAAGTGCTTAATGTAATAAGATCCAATGAAGATGAAATTGAAATACATAGGTTTGATGATGTGGGAGTTGAAGTTATTGATGTAGTCGTTGATAAAAATTCAGAGTACATAAGAGATCATATGTCGGTTGATTTATTATCTAAATACTGTACATTGTCAGCTATAATTAGAAATGAAAAAATAATTATTCCTATTTACACAACTGAGATAAAATCTGGTGATGAGTTGCTTATTTTCTGTAAACCTGAAGATGTTAAAAAAGTAGAAAGTTTATTTCAAAATAAATGATAAGAAAGCCAATTTTAAAATTTATAGGCTACATCCTTTTATTTTTAGGTTTATCCATGTTTGGAACCTCTCTCTGGTCTTTATACTTTCAGGAGAATGATTTTATTGCATTTATTCAATCTGGAGCAATAACATCAATAACAGGTGGAATTTTAATTTTTCTTGGACGTGGTAAGCAAAAGAATGAAATAAATTTAAGAGATGGTTTTTATCTAGTGACTATCTCATGGGTTTTCCTTGGATTGTTTTCCGCCCTTCCATACTACCAATCAATATACTTCACAAATTTTGTAGATGCTTTCTTTGAATCTATGTCTGGAATCACCACTACAGGAGCGACGATAATTGGAACTAACCTTGGCTACACAATAGAAGAATTGCCACATGGAATTCTATTTTGGAGATCTTTTACTCAGTTTATTGGTGGAATGGGAATAATTTTGTTTACTATAGCGATACTCCCTATACTTGGAATGGGAGGCGTACAGTTATTTAGAGCTGAAGTGCCAGGACCAACTGCAGACAAATTAACACCAAGGGTAAAAGAAACTGCTAAATATCTATGGGGGATATACATTGGGTTGATTATTCTTGAAACAATAGTTCTTTATATAGAAGGAATTATATTTAGTATTGATAAAATTACATTTTTTAATGCTCTTTGCCATTCAATGACTACAATTTCTACAGCAGGTTTTTCTACTTTTAACAATAGTATTCAAGGATTTGATAGTGATATAGTTAGCTGGACAATAATGTTTTTTATGTTCCTTGGCGCAACTAATTTCTCTTTACATTTTTTACTTATATCAAAAAAGTCATTTGAATATTTTAATGATTCTGAGTTTAAGTTTTATGTATCTTTTTTATTGATTTTCTTTTTTTTGACATTTATCAATTTAACCGGAATTCATGGGTATACATTTACAAATACAACTGCATCACTGTTTAATACGATATCCTTACTAACAACAACAGGATACACCTTGAATGACTATGGGACCTGGCCAGCCCTCTCTCAACTAATAATTTTCTTCATGTTTTTTATTGGAGGCATGTCAGGATCAACATCTGGTGGAATTAAGATAATTAGAACTATCCTTGTTGTAAAATATATAAGAAATGAATTTACTAGATTACTTCATCCTCGCGGACTGCATCATGTAAAGATTAATGAAAATGTCATTGAAGATGATGTGGTCAGGAGCACACTTGGTTTTTATCTGTTTTATATACTAATATTTGCTTTGTGTTCATTATTAATTTCTATAAATGGACTAGATTTAGTCTCATCAGTTGCAATATCTGCATCATCTATAGGTAATATAGGCCCTGG
>CAYNPP010000057.1:0-9524 GCA_964399095.1 uncultured bacterium
CCTTTTTATCTACAAAGAACTTGATATAGATTTTTCCCTCAACCCCCATGGATTTGGCAATATCAGGATACTCTATATTCTCTTCGATGGTGATAATTGGTGTTGGTGCTTTATCGTACGCCACAAACTCAGAGTCATCATCTCCCTCTGGTGGCGGCGCCTCCCAGTCATCCCAATCATCAAAATCGGTGTCAAAGATGTCATAGTCCTCATCAGAAAAATCATCTTCAGATGCTATGGGGACTGATGGTTTTGCTGGAGGCTCCGGAATTTCAATTTGCTCAGTTTCAGGGATGTCAAATGTCTCAATTTCTTCTTTTATAATAAAATCTGTTTTAGCGGCTTCGTCTAATGCCCTTGGGAAAATATAGAAAATCACAGATATCCAGAGTATTACACCTATCGACACCTGTCGAATTCGGAGTGGGTATGTTTCTAGTAGTGGGTCTATGCGCATTATCAGTCTGCCTTTGTAAGTGCTGAGTAGCTAAGCTTCAGCGCATTTGCTTTTCTTAGTTGATTATGTATCTCAGAAATTAGCTTCATTGTTGCCTTGGCATCGGATTTAAGTGAAACAGTAAGCTTAGGGTCCTTTGCCATTTTGGACACCATAATTGAGCTCAGGCCATCTACACTTGTAAGTCTATCATCTACCGATATAATTTGGTCCTTGGTTGCCCATATGTATGATGTGTGTCTCTTACTTTCAAGTTTCTCTATCATCTTGGCTCGTGGCATCAACACATCCAGACCCTCAAACTCTCTCATTACAGTAGTAACCATAAAAAAGATAAGCAGCATAAATATAATATCGGGTAACGATGATGTTGATATTTCATTGCTTTCCTGTGTTTTTCTTTGAATTTTCATAGCTCTCTATTGATTTGCAATTGATATCTTGGTTGCATTTGCTTTTTTTAGTTCATCCAGCAAACTTACGTAGTCCTGATATTTTGTTCTCTCGTGTGTGCTCACAGAGAAAATAAAGTTTGGATTTGATGCAATTTTTCTTTCTACCAGCTGCTTGATTTCTGAAAGCATTCTGGGTTGATTATCAACCAGTATTTTCCCCTGGTCATTCATGGCGATATTCACAATATCATTCTTATCAACCTTGATTTCACTACCATCGGCTGGGAGTATAATATTGATCCCCTTGTCCATGGATATTGTTGTGGTGACCAGAAAAAATACCAACAGAAGAAATGCAATATCAGCCATAGATGATGAATTAACTTCATCTACCTTTCTTTTTCTTTTTCTTATCATTCTAGCTATTTTTTAGGCGTTTATCAATTGATGCCAGCAAATTTGAAGTTGCTTTTTGCATTGAAACAATCTGGTTATCAATGATGTACAGAACGGTATTCTGTAGAATTTGAAGAATAACAGCAACAACAAGACCAAATGCCGTCGTCAACAGTGCAACTGATATACCACCCGCAACAATTGCCGGAGATATGTCATTAGCCATTTTAATATCATTAAATGCCTGAATCATGCCCCACACTGTTCCTAGGAATCCAAGCATAGGGGCGGTTGCAATGCACAATGAAATCCAAGTCATATTTTTTTCTAGAGAGGCCATCTCTATTCCACCTGTTTGATCAAGTGCCTTTTCTGCTTGGGCTGCACCTTCTGATGCATTCTCTAAAGCATTGTAGCATAGATTAGATACAGGCCCAACTGCCTGGGTGCACCTGTCCATTGCATCTTCAAATCCCTGCTCTTCTGTGATTCTACAAACATCCGATGTAAATGCATCGTTTGCCCCTAGCCCAGAAATGAGGTGATAAAGACGCTCTCCAACAAAAATTAATCCAATGGCCCCTATGGCTAAAATTGGCCACATAAACCCACCACCATCTATAAATAATTGCACCATAATACTTTACTCCTTATATCTGAATTACAAATTAAATACTTTCTATCAATTATTCCATTAGTTCTTTCGCTATATCAAATTGCTGTATGGCTTCTTTAACCTGTCTGTCTGCATTAATAAGAATTTTATAGTAGAACTCCCTTCCCCACTGCTTGTTAGCTATTTCTGCTTTGATACGCTTAGCAATAAAATCCCAATCATCTTCTTCCTTTATTTCTTCTGCATCATATTCAACTTCCGTACTGTCAAGCCAATCTAAAAATGTGCTTTGATTAACGCTGTACTCACTCGAAAAAATATCGTAGTTAACTGAGATAGATTCCACTGAATTGATTTTCACATGCTCTGCATACTTAAACAAGAGCCTATCAGCATGAAAATAAATTTCTCTGGTTGAGGTATTATATTCTGTGTCACTTTTTACGATGACATCGGGAGTGATTCCCCCGCCGCCATACACCACCCTACCAGACTTAGTGTAATACTCTTTTTTTACCTCCAGACTGTCGCTTCCTTCTTCCTCTTCATTCATGTAGTACTCATCTAGTCCCTTATCATATGGACGCTGTATCAACCTACCTGATGGGGTGTAGTATCTGGCAATGGTCACTCTTGCCGCTGATCCATCTCCTAAATCGTACTGCCGTTGGACCAATCCTTTTCCGAAGCTTCTTTCCCCTACAACAATAGCTCTATCCAAATCTTGGAATGCTCCAGAAACAATCTCACTGGCACTGGCTGAGCCATTATTAATTAATACAACAAGGGGGATGTCTATAGCTCCCATCCACTGCTTTCTTGCTAGAAAAACATCATTTGAATTTTCTAATCGTCCCTGAGTATAAACAATAGTATCATTGCTATTGATAAACATATCTACCATTTGCACAGCTTGCCCCAACAACCCTCCTGGATTGTTTCTAAAATCGATTAACAGCTGTTTCATTCCAATGCCTTTTAGTTTATCCATAGCCTCATCAAATTCACTTATAGTTGTTCCTGAAAAACGAGTGATTTTAATATAACCCGTAGCTTCATCAAGCATAAATGATGAAGCAATGCTTCTAATCGGAATTTTATCTCTCACAAGCACAGCTTCAAATGTGTCATCCATCCCGGCTCTAGCTATTGTTACTGTCACCTTTGAACCTTTGGGCCCCCTTAATTTTTTTACAACATCCTTTTGATTAATTTTGTATGCTGACTCGCCATCAATCTTAGTGATTTTATCTCCTGAGATTATCCCCGCTCTATCAGATGGGGTATCAGGGATTGGTGAAATAACGGTGATGTATCCATCAAGGATGCTAAATTCAATTCCAATGCCTTCAAAGTCACCTCTAATTTTCTCATCTTCACCCTCCTTGTCATCCTCTGAAATATAGAAGGAATGAGGGTCCAACTTTTCAAGCATTCCGGTAATTGCTCCCGTTAATATTTCATCGGCATCAATTTCCTCAACATAATGTAAATTGATAATTCTAAACAGCCTCCACAACGTCTCCATTTTTTTTGGCATATTGCTATTTCCTGAGAGCAATAATATAAAAATCGTGCTGAGCACAATGACGGTGGAATATTTAATGAATCGTTTCATCGTGCTGCTAATATAACGCAAATACTATAATATATTATCGAAAAAAAACTAGTAGATTAAAGGTTGATGAAAAATAAAAATAAAATTACCATTGTAAGAGCTAGGGACAATAATTTAAATAATATCACTCTATCTATTCCTCGAAACAAGCTCATCACTATTACGGGACTATCTGGATCAGGAAAATCAACACTTGCATTTGATACCATATACTCAGAAGGTCAACGACGTTATGTTGAATCACTATCAACATACGCCCGACAATTTCTTGGTGGGATGAAAAAACCCAAAGTAGACCAAATTTTTGGACTGTCTCCGGCTATATCGATACAACAAAAATCAGTTAGCAAGAATCCACGATCAACGGTAGGGACCATTACTGAAATTTTTGATTACCTTAGATTATTATATGCGCGGGTGGGAGAGCAACATTGCTACAAGTGTAAAGGTATGATTAAAAGCCAAACTGTACAGCAGATTGTTGATAAAATTAAAAAACTTGATACTAATACTAAGTGCCTGATTCTTGCACCCGTAATAAAAAATAAAAAGGGCCAGCTAAAGGATGTCATCCAAGATATCGCGCAACAGGGATTCACAAGGATTAAAGTAGATAATGAAATTTTATCACTTCATGATACAATAAATTTAGAAAAGAATAAAAAACATAGAATAGATATTATTGTTGACAGAATCTCTATTAATAAAACAATTTCGCAGAGACTAACTGAATCCGTTGAGCTTGCCTTAAAGGTTGGTGGGGGTATTTTAATAGTAGAGACACCAAAAGAGTCTCCTCTTCTTTTTAGTGAAAAAAAATATTGTCCAAAATGTGATATTTCCTTTGATGATATTGAGCCCCATAATTTTTCATTTAACTCACCACTGGGAGCGTGCAGCAAATGCAATGGCTTGGGAACTATTGTTTCTATTGATCCCTCCAAAATTATACCAGACATCAATAAAAGTTTAATTGATGGGTGCATTGAGCCACTGGGGCCACAACCATCAGGGGTATTTCTCAGCAAAACGTTAAAAATATTATCCCATGAGTTTCATTTTTCATTTTCATCTCCATGGAAAAATTTACCAAAAGAGATACGTTCATTTTTACTACATGGTTCAAACAGTAGCAACCTTGATACAACCCTTGGCTTTGAAGGAATTATAGATCATCTTAAAAGAAGATACAGGCAAACTAAGTCAAACTATGTTCGAGATTGGATAGAAAAATATATGTCTAAGCATCATTGCACCACTTGCAAGGGAGATAGGCTAAATAAAGTTAGTCTATCAGTACTGATTAATGATACGAATATAATTGATGTTACTAAAATGACAATTCATGATATTAATCTATTTTTATCTACAATCAAATTATCTAAGCAAGAGAAAGAAATTTCTAATCCTATAATAAAAGAGGTAAACTCAAGAATCAATTTTTTACTTGATGTTGGTCTTGATTATTTGACATTACACAGATCTGCTAATACACTATCAGGAGGGGAATCACAACGAATCAGGTTGGCTACTCAAATTGGAACACAGCTCATGGGCGTTATATATATTTTAGATGAGCCATCTATTGGATTACATCAGAGAGATAATAGAAGATTAATTAATACCCTTTTAAAATTACGGGATTTAGGGAATACGGTTATTGTTGTTGAGCATGATTCTGAAATAATGAAATCCTCTGATTGGATTATAGATTTAGGGCCAAAGGCAGGGATACATGGAGGAGACATTGTGTTCGAAGGTGAAATGAAAGATTTACCCGCAGCAAAAAATTCATTAACAGCAGATTATTTGTTAGGTAAAAAAAATATACCCATAAATAATGTTATAAGAGAAGGAAATGGTCGCTCTATCACAATAGAAGGGGCCTCAGGGAACAATCTTAAAACCATTTCTTGCACCTTCCCTCTAGGAAAATTTATTTGTGTTACAGGGGTGTCTGGTTCAGGGAAATCCACATTAATTAATCAAACCCTATATCCTATTTTAATGCAGGAGTTATATTCCAGTAGATTAACCGCCTTGGAGTATAACAGTATTCATGGTGTTGATGATATAAACAAAGTCATTGGCATAGATCAATCTCCCATTGGGAAAACCCCTCGATCTAATCCAGCAACCTATACTGGTGTTTTTACACATATCAGAAATCTATTTAGTACACTTCCGGAATCCAAGGCACGTGGATATCTTCCAGGACGTTTTTCGTTCAATGTAAAAGGAGGAAGATGCGAGCATTGTCAGGGGGTTGGGGTCATTAAAGTTGAGATGCATTTTCTCCCTGACACCTATATATCCTGTGAACTATGCAAGGGGAAGCGATTTAATAGAGAGACTCTTGAAATTCGGTATAAGGGAAAAAATATTTATGATATTTTAAATTTATCTATTGAAGCAGCAGCAGATTTTTTTAAGAATCATAATACTATTCAACGTCACCTACAGATGTTAATAAAAGTTGGCCTTGGCTATATTAAATTAGGTCAACGAGCAACTACCCTATCAGGAGGAGAATCACAAAGGGTGAAGCTGTCAACAGAACTATCTAAAATTGGGACGGGACAGACCCTGTATATACTTGATGAGCCTACTACTGGCCTACATTTTCATGATATCAACGTGCTACTGCTGGTGCTCAATGAGCTAGTTGCCAAAGGTAACACAGTAATAGTCATAGAACACAATCTTGATGTAGTAAAATGTGCAGATTGGATTATTGATTTAGGGCTAGAAGGAGGTGATAAGGGTGGTGAGATTATATTCTCAGGCACACCCTCTGGAATTATAAAAAATAAAAAATCTTATACAGGGAAATATCTTGCAGAAATGTTTGAAAATTAATATTTAAGCCCTTTCATCCCTTATAATATAATTGTATATTATTAGTCCTATGATTGAGTCATTTAAAGATAATAATTCTATTACAAATCCTGATAAAACAACTGATGAAATCCATGAAGAAGTATCATTAAGGCCCCAAAGTTTTAAAGATTTTGTAGGACAAGATGAAATCATAAGCAATCTAAAAGTATACATTCAAGCTGCTAAAAAAAGATCTGAATCTCTTGACCACGTACTATTGTTTGGTCCTCCTGGCCTAGGAAAGACCACCCTATCAAGAGTCATCGCAAATGAAATGGCGGTCGATATTAAGATAACATCTGGTCCCATACTAGACAAACCTGGAGATTTAGCCGGCATATTAACAAATTTTAATGATTTCGATATATTTTTTATTGATGAAATTCACAGGCTAAGCAGCGTGGTAGAAGAATATTTGTATTCAGCAATGGAGGACTATAATATAGATATAATGATTGATAAAGGTCCCAACGCAAGAAATGTACAACTTAATTTAAATTATTTTACCTTAATTGGAGCAACCACAAGGCTTGGTAATCTCACATCTCCAATGAGGGATAGATTTGGAATGATTTTACGCTTAGATTACTATAATCACAATGACCTAGAGACTATTTTACTAAGATCAGCCAAATTACTTAATATTCATATTTCTAATGATGCAGCACTCGAGATTGCTAAGCGATCTAGAGGAACACCAAGAATTGCCAATAGAATATTAAAGAGAGCAAGAGATTTTGCAGAGATAAATAATAACGGAAATATTAATATTGAAGTCGCAAAAGAAACTCTATCAAGACTGGGGATTGATTCAAATGGACTAGACGATATGGATAGACGCGTTATTGAAGCGCTTATAAATAGCTTTGATGGCGGTCCCGTTGGCTTGGAGTCACTAGCGGTTGCAATTTCTGAGGATGCAAAAACCATTGAAGAGGTTTACGAACCCTTTTTAATCAAAGAAGGATATCTACAGCGCACTCCAAGAGGAAGAATTGCACAAGAAAAAGCATACACATTTATTAATAAACTATAATTTTTAAGGAGGAAAGATGTTTTTTTATACAGTTGAAAAACCACCACGCTTATCGGAATTTGATTTAGAAGTTCCAGAAAATTTAATCGCTAAATATCCATCAAAGAAAAGAGATAACTGTAAGTTAATGGTACTTAATAAGAAAGAAGAGACTATTCAACATTGCAAATTTTCTGATATTCACCAATTTTTTAAAAAGGGTGATGTAATAGTTTTAAACAATACGAAGGTTTACCCAGCTAGACTAATGGCAGTCAAGGATCGGTCTGATGCTAAAGTGGAAGTTTTTCTACTACGTGAATTAGCTAATGATCTATGGGAAGCAATGGTTAAACCTGCACGAAAAGTAAGAATAGGAAATAAATTAATCTTTGGTGAAGGAATCCTTTGTGATGTAATTGATAACACAGTATCTGGAGGTCGTGTTATTAGATTTGATTATGATGTGCCATCAATTTATCCATTCATAGATAAAAATGGAAAATCTCCTCTTCCTCCTTATATTGATAGGGATCCTGTTCCCTCTGATAAAGACAATTACCAAACAGTGTATGCATCAGAAAGAGGTTCGGTTGCGGCACCAACAGCGGGCATGCATTTTACAAAAGAGCTACTTACCAAACTAAAAAGAAAAGGCGTTAAAACAACCTACATTACTCTGCACATTGGACTTGGGACCTTTAAGCCCATTTTAGTTGAAGATTTAACCAGACACCATATGGATTCCGAATCATTTTCAGTACCGAAGGAAACAGCAGATTTAATTAATGAATCTAGAGAAAAAAATAGACGTATAATTACTGTAGGGACCTCCACAGTAAGGACTCTTGAAACTGTAGTAGTCTCAGGTTTTCAGATTACCCCTCGAAGCGGGTGGACCGATAAATTTATATATCCTCCATATGAATTTAAAATGAGTGATATGCTTATTACTAATTTCCATCAACCACAATCAACGCTGATGATGCTTGTTTCAGCTTTTGCTAATAAAGATTTTATTATGCATGCATATCAAGAAGCCATTAAGAAAAAATATCGCTTTTATTCATATGGCGATGCAATGATTATAATGTAGCCATGGAGTATCGCGTAGGAAATGGCGTTGATGTGCATCCTCTTTCAGAGGGCAGAAAATTAATTTTGGGGGGTGTGCATATACCACATGACTACGGTTGCGATGGGCATAGCGATGGAGATGTCCTAGTTCATAGCATTATTGATGCGCTACTAGGAGCACTATCAAAAGGAGATATTGGGGACTTCTTTCCATCTTCTGATCAACAATGGAGAGGAGCTAATAGTCTAGATTTATTAAAAACTATCTATGCAAAACATTTTTCAAATTGGGACATAAGTAATATTGACTCAACAATTATTTTGCAAACTCCAACTATCAAGCCCTATATACAAAAAATGCAAGAAAATATACAGACTGTTTTAACTACGGACCATATTTCTATTAAAGCTACCACCACAGATTATCTAGGATTTATAGGTCAAAAAAAGGGAATAGCTGTTATAAGCACCTGTTTATTGAGGAAATAGATGATTAGAGTTAGATTTGCACCTAGCCCTACAGGGTACCTTCATATCGGTGGGCTAAGAACAGCACTATATAACTATATCTATGCAAGGCAACATAGCGGAAAATTAATACTCAGAATTGAAGATACAGATAGAGCAAGAATGGTTGATGGAGCTGTTGAAAATTTAATTTCTACATTAAAGTGGTCTGGCATAGAGTTTGATGAAGGGCCGCATAAAGGTGGTGACTTCGGGCCCTACACACAATCTGAGAGATTGGATGTGTATAAGGAGCATGTCCACAAGTTAATAGATAATGGAAATGCATACCCATGCTTTTACTCTCATGAGAGGACTAATTCTATTAAGAGCAAGAATATTCCAAGTGATATTGTTGCTGAGTATGATCGCAGATACAGAGATTTACCTTTAAGTGAGATGTATGAGAGAATGAATGATGAAAATCATGTTATTAGACTTAAGGTCCCCTCTGATGGGACTGTAGAAATAAGAGATCAGATTCGTGGTGATATTAAATTTGATTTAAATCTTATACAAGATCAAATTATAATAAAATCTGATGGATATCCTACCTATCATTT
>CAYNPP010000058.1:0-5810 GCA_964399095.1 uncultured bacterium
GAATCATATCAAGCTTTTAAATTAGCTGCTTATAGAGCTCGAGCTGGTATAGGCCCTAGCATTATAATTTCGGATGTTGTTAGATTACTACCCCACTCTTCATCTGATGATCATTCAAAATATCGAACCCAGAGTGAATTAGATAAAGATAAAAAAAGAGATCCTCTAGATAGCTTTAAAGAACAGTGTGTCACCTCTAAAGTTATTAAAGATACTGATTTTACAAGAATAGAAAAGAAAATTAATAATCAGGTTGATGAGGATGCAGAGTGGGCAAAACAACAGGAAGCCCCTTCACCCAATTCTTACTCTGAAAATTTATTCTCGGTAGAGTCTGGAGTAGAGAATATTACAACTAATCAAATTAAATACACTGATTCAAATCCTTGTGTTATGGTTGATGCAATTAATCATGCTCTTGATGAGGAACTTGAATATAATGATAAGATGGTACTATATGGACAGGATATAGCAGGTGGAAAAGGCGGTGTATTTACTGCCACTAGAGGCCTGACAGAGAAATTTGGAGATGACAGGGGCTTTAACTCTCCTCTTGCTGAGTCTTCTATAGTGGGCACTGCAATAGGCTATGCAACACTAGGATACAAACCCGTTGTTGAAATTCAATTTGGAGATTATATATGGACTGCTATGATGCAGCTAAGAAATGAACTTTCAACGTTAAGATATAGATCAAATGGTGATTGGAATTGTCCAGTTGTAATAAGAGTTCCAGTTGGAGGATATATACATGGATCTCTGTGTCATAGCCAAAGTATCGATGGATATTTTGCACATATGCCTGGAGTGTATATAGCATATCCATCTAACGCCGCAGATGCAAAGGCTCTTTTAAAGACTGCATGCAGGATTAATGACCCCGTTTTATTTTTTGAACATAAAGGGATATATAGACAAAAATATGCATCAATAGATGAACCTGACAAAGACACTTTTCTTGAATTTGGGAAAGGAAGATATATATCTCAAGGCAACGATATTACTATTATAAGTTGGGGAGCTATAATACAGAAATCTATAGAGGCTGTTAGAAATTTAAATGTTTCTGCAGATATTATTGATATTAGAACATTGTGTCCGCTTGATATGGATATTATTAAAGAATCAATTTCTAAAACTAATAGGGTTATAATCGCTCATGAGGACAATCTAACAAATGGTTTTGGCGCAGAGTTATCAGCATTAATTACTGAAAAATATTTTGAATTTTTAGATGCACCAATACTGCGAGTTGCATCTAAAAATTTTCCTGTTGCGTATTCTAATATATTAGAAAATGAAATTCTGGTACAAACTAGTTGGATTGAAGATGCTATTAATAGTACAATCGAATATTAATTATGGGGTTTAAATATGGCAGTTGAAATTATTATGCCTAAGATGGGTGAGTCTATCACTGAAGGTACCATTATTGAGTGGAAGAAGAAAGTAGGAGATAAAGTTGAAAAGGATGAAACAATTCTTGAAATTTCAACAGATAAAGTTGACACTGAAGTCCCTTCCCCTGCATCAGGGATAATGATTGAAATTAGTGCAGAACCAAATGATACAGTTGATGTCGGTGCAGTAATTGGTATCATCGGCGATAGCTTAGATGATAGCCCACCGGCTAATCCAGATGAGCGTGCAAAAGAAGTTGAGCCTGATTCTTTAAAAGAAAATAAATTAAGTGATGATGAAGCGAAGAAGATTATTTCCCCTATTGAAAAATCTAAAAAATTCTATTCTCCCCTTGTAAGATCAATTGCTAAGAAAAATAACATTTCATTAAATGAGCTAGATTCAATTAATGGAACAGGAAGAAGCGGAAGAGTTAATAAATCAGATTTAATGGATTATCTTAATAAGAGGAGCTCTGCTCAAATATCTACAGTTAACTCATCTCAGTTTGAAGATGATATTGAGGAGATGGGGCCTGTTAGACAAAAAATTGCAGAGCATATGATTCAATCTCAGCAAACGTCTGCGCATGTATATTCAACTGTTGAAATAGATATGACAAATATTCTTCTTTTTAAAACTAACTATTCTCAGCTCTACAATGAAAAACATTCCATAAAATTAACAATCACATCTTTGATATTAGATTGTTGCATCAAGGCGTTACATCAATTTCCAATACTTAATGCTTCTATAGATGGGAACAAGATTATTCATCATAAAAATATTAATATGGGAGTAGCAGTTGCACTTGAAGATGATAACTTAATTGTCCCTGTAATAAAATCTTCTGAGGAACTAAATTTGATTGGTATTTCAAGGTCAATCTCTGATCTAGCCTATAGAGCTAGAGAAAAGAAATTGAGCATTGAAGAGGTTCAGGGCTCTACCTTTACACTAACAAACCCAGGTGTGTTTGGAGGGCTTATGGGAATGCCAATTATCAACCAACCTAATGTAGGTATTCTTTCGATTGGTAAAATCCAAAAAAAACCTGTGGTAAAAGAAACAGAATTTGGAGATTCAGTTTTCATAAGAAGTATGATGTATGCAACATTAGGGTATGATCATAGGCTGATTGATGGTGCATATGGTACCAAGTTTCTTTCTTTTTTATCTCAAATAGTCGAAACCTACGGTGATGATAAGTAGTTATGCCATCTATACATAAAAATCTACGCAAGCCTGATTGGCTTAAAATAAAGCTAGATACCAGTACTGAGTATCAACAAACAAAGGATATAATATATGATACAATGCTAAATACTGTTTGTGTTGAGGCTAGGTGTCCAAATATATATGAGTGTTGGAATAGAAGGACAGCAACGATAATGATACTAGGTGATATCTGCACTCGTTCCTGTGGCTTTTGTGCTGTTAAAACAGGTAAACCTTCATCAGCAGACTTGGGTGAGCCAAGTAGAGTTGCAAATGCGGTTAAGAGTATGAACCTAAAACATGTAGTAATCACTTCAGTAGATAGAGATGACTTGAAGGATGACTACGGGGCTGAAATTTGGGCTCAAACGATTGAAGAGATTCATCAGAATGTCAAAGGTTGCTCAGTGGAGGTCCTTACTCCAGATTTCAGAGGTCATAAAACATCTATTATAAAGGTGTTTGAGGCTAAACCTGAAATTTTTTCTCATAACGTGGAGTGTGTAAAAAGAATTTCAAAAGAAGTTAGAGCTCAATCAGATTGGGATAGATCGCTAGATGTATTAAGACTATCTGTTGAGCATGGTATGCTAACAAAAACAGGGATGATGGTTGGCCTTGGAGAATCTGATGATGAAGTTATAGCTACAATGGAAGAGATTGCTTCAATTGGTGTTGAAATTTTTAATATTGGTCAGTATCTACAGCCCACAAAGAAACATCTCTCAGTATCTAGGTATGTGCATCCAAACCAATTCAGTTACTACAAGGACTATGGCTTGGGACTGGGATTTAAGGTTGTGGAATCAGGTCCTTTAGTTAGATCTTCCTATCATGCAGATGAGCAGGTAGAAAGATACAGGTAGTCATTAAGATATAAAAAATGATTAATAAAATATACAAAGCTATAAACTAAGAATGATATTCAAACATTATCTCCGATTTACCCTCATAACATTTGTTTTTATTATGTGTATTGTTTATGTGTATACTTTTAATAGCTATATCCCAGAGACATCAGAAAATGGTGTTATAATTAATGCACAAAATGCACCTAAGTTACCTGACTTAATTGAAGATAATGAGCAAGGGCCACATCAAAAATTTGTTAGCGCAGAGAGCTGTCTAGTCTGCCACAGAGAAGAGCTAAATATCCCTGGTGTTGGATTAGCGCCAAAAATACCCCATAAAATTAAACAAAATTGCATAGAATGTCATACATTGCAATAAAACTATAGCATTTTGGCACATATTTTTATGTGGCTTAGTATTTGAAACCGTATAATTATGAATAAGGAAAAAAAAGATAAAGTTTATTCAATTTTACCATTAAGGAATACAGTCCTCTTTCCCCAGCAGATTATTCCAATTTATGTAGGCAGAGAGCAATCTCTTAAATTGGTAGAGGATCTACAAGAATCTGAAAACAAGCATATAGTTGTAGTAGCCCAGAAAGAGAGTAATATTGAGGTTCCCAAGATTGAAGATTTATACGAATGGGGAACATTAGCAAATATAATGAAAGTATTCGATATGCCTGATGGATCAAAATCAGCTATTGTACAGGGGCTTGACAGAGTTAAGATTAAGGATAAAGTAGATTGCGAAGAGTATCTTAAGGCCAATATATCAAGAAATCAAGAATTGGTAGAGTATGGTTCCGAGCTAGATACAATGACCGCAAATCTACATGCAATCTTTAGAAAGTTGATTGACATCGCACCGTACTTATCAGATGAACAGGCAGATATATTAACAAGTATTCAGAACCCTGGGAAATTAGCGGATAAAGCTATTTCGATAATTAATATTCCTATAAAAGAAAAACAGGAGATACTTGCATCCCTTGATATCAAAAAAAGGCTCGATAAAACTATTGTTATAATAAATAGAGAAATTCAGAGAATTGAATTAGGTGAAAAGATTCAATCTGATGTTCAAGATGAAATTTCAAAATCTCAAAGAGAATATTATTTAAGAGAACAAATGAAAGCCATCGAAAAGGAGCTAGGCGAGGATGAGCCAAGCATAGAAATTGATGAGATAAGAGAAAAAGTAGATAAAGCCAAAATGCCTAAAGATGTAAATAAAGTGGCAATAAAAGAGCTAAATAGGCTAAAAAAAATACCCACACATTCTCCTGAATATACTGTCTCTAGGACATACCTTGATTGGTTGACTGAGCTACCTTGGAATAAATTTTCTGAAGATAAAAAAGATTTAGATTTTGCAGAAAGTACTTTAGACAAAGATCACTATGGACTACAAAAAATTAAGGAAAGAATTTTGGAGCATCTTGCTGTTAGAAATTTAAAAATGTCTCGTAGCAAGAAAGATGAAAAAATAAAAAGCCCTATATTGTGTTTTACTGGACCTCCTGGAACAGGCAAGACATCTATTGGAAAATCTATAGCAGATGCTATGGGTAGAGAGTTTGTAAGGATTTCTCTTGGAGGTGTCAGAGATGAGGCGGAGATAAGAGGACATCGAAGAACTTATATTGGAGCTTTGCCCGGAAGAATTATTGCAAGTTTAAAAAAGGCTGGCACCAAAAATCCTGTTTTTATGCTTGATGAAATAGATAAGCTTGGTACAGATTTTAGAGGAGACCCATCTAGTGCATTGCTTGAGGTGTTAGATCCTGAACAAAATTTTTCTTTTAACGATCATTATCTTGAAGTTGATTTTGATTTATCGCAGATCATGTTTATAACCACAGCAAACAGATTAGATCAGATTCCAGGTCCTTTAAGAGACCGTATGGAAATATTAGATTTTAGTGGTTATATTCTTGAAGAGAAGGTTGAAATTGCAAAAGATCATTTAATCCCAAAACAGATAAAAGAGCATGGGCTTAGAAAAAATGAAATAAAATTTATGGACTCTGGTATAAAATTGGTTATTGATTCATTTACAAGAGAGGCCGGAGTGAGAAATCTTGAAAGAGAGGTTGCTAATCTATGCCGGAAAGTAGCAAAGGATATTACCTCGGAAAAACATAAATCAGTAAAACTAGACAATGCAAAAGTATTGGAGTACCTTGGACCTAAAAAATATATTTCTGATGTTGCTGAAAGATTAAGTAAACCAGGAGTGGCGATTGGCCTTGCATGGACAGGTTATGGTGGTGACATTTTATTTGTTGAGGCAACAAAAATGACAAATAAAAAATAAAATAATTTTTTTAAAAT
>CAYNPP010000058.1:5820-9516 GCA_964399095.1 uncultured bacterium
ACAGGAAAGCTTGGAGATGTGATGAAAGAATCAGCAGAGGCTGCATTCTCTTTTGTGAGGGCAAATGCTAGTAAATTTGGAATTAACAGTGATTTTTATAAAAAATATGATATTCATATTCATGTTCCTGCTGGTGCTATTCCAAAGGATGGTCCATCTGCAGGTGTAACCATGGCTACTGCAATTATTTCTTTATTGACAGATAAGCTTGTCAATAGTGATTTTGGAATGACAGGTGAAATATCTCTGAGAGGGAATGTTTTGCCTATTGGTGGGTTAAAGGAAAAAACCACTGCCGCGCATAGATCAGGATTAAAACATATCATTGCCCCTGCTTTAAACGAAAAAGACCTTGAAGAAATTCCCAAAGCCGTTCGAAAAGATATTAAAATTACTTTTGTAAAAGAAGTAGAAGAAGTTATAAAATTAGCACTGACTTAGCTTTACTGGGCGATTAACTCAGTTGGTTCAGAGTGCCTCCCTTACAAGGAGGAAGTCGGGAGTTCAAGTCTCTCATCGCCCACATTGAAAGCCCCTTTTATAAGGGGCTTTTTTTACTTTTATTGCTTGCATACCTTTACATTATAGCATAATTTTTATTTGAAGTCTTGTAATATTGGAGAGGTGTCCGAGTGGCTTAAGGTGCACGCCTGGAACGCGTGTATGGGGGTAACTCCATCGCGGGTTCAAATCCCGCCCTCTCCGCATTTAAAAAGGAAAAGTATATTGAGATATATTTTTATGATATTATTTTTATTTTCTATAATCTTTTCAGAGGATAAGAAACAAGCGCACATCCAAAATTTCACAGGTGATGTTTACATACATACTTCATCTGGAAATAAGTCAATAATTGCTGCTATATTAGGTCGTAGTTTATATGATAGAGATATATTAGAGGTTAAAGGAAACTCATCATGTGAGATTTTCTTTAATGATAATAGAACTCGTATCAAGATAGATTCAAATTCAAAAATAAAATTTGTTCACACCTCAACTACAAGAGAGATTTATCTAATAGAAGGTAGTTTGAGTATTAATAATAATAGTAATCATACAGATAAAACTACTTTCTTATTTTTAAATCATTCTCAGTTATTTCTTACAAATTCTGAAATATGGGCAACAAAACAAGATCCTACTGCCGATGTTATCTATACATATGGAAAAGAAATAAATGTTTCTGATATATATAGAGGGAATAGATTATATGAAAATCAGAATAGTATAATATATGTAAATCAAGAAGTACTACGGTCAGATCCTAGTGAAGCAATGATTTCAAAAATAAAAAAATTCATGCCTGATTATTTAGATAATGACTTAGTATCTAATAAGAGTAACAAACAGTCCGATGATTTAATACTATTTGATAAAAATGAAGCCGATTTGATTCCTACATACTATGCAAATGTAAATACAGAAAACATTGAATCTAATCGTGGAATAAATTTTTACTCAGGAGCATCACATATATACGATGGACAATACATCAATTTTGTTGCTGAGCCTTACTTCTCATGGAAAAACATGGAAGTTCTATTTAAATTTGATGGGTATCTTGCAACAAAGGATTCTACTGAAAATATTAATAATTGGTTAAATCCAGCAACAATTCTATCAAAAATAAATTATTTTTCCATTACTAATAATTCAAAAAGCATATTCTTTAATATCGGAAAATTAAAGAATATTTCATTTGGACATGGACAGCTTCTTCATAAGTACTCTAATTCTTATAATTATCCTTTGATGCAAAGAACAGGCGCGCATTTGCACATCAGATCTTCTAAATCTGATATCTTTTCTATGGATGCATTTGTTGCTGATATCCCGCAGGTTTTTAATGGTGGTGGTTTTTTTGGTGCACATGCCTCTTTTTTTCTATCTAAGCATATACCATTAACGATAGGATTTGGGTATGTAGTTGATCGTGATCAGTATTCTGAGTTAGATTTTGAATTGAATAATCATTCCCAATTAGAGGCACAACTAATTGACCTTGAATATTTATTTATAAATAATGAAAGTTACAAACTCAGCTATGCCTTTGAGTTTGATGGAATATATTTCCCATACAAGGTAAGTTATTATAGACAAGAGGATGAGTCTGGTTATCATAGATTAGGAACTTGGGGATCAATGAATGGATTAGAGATGATCTTTGATTCAGGCCATAAAATTTTTACGGGATTACACTACAATGGTTCTTTGTACACTCCATATTACTTTTCATCTACATATGACTTTGAAAAGGTTCGTTCTATGGCTTTTACAGGTGATAACAATGCACACTCTTTAAATGATAATCTTACGTTTTTAAATGATTTTTGCAATAGCGAAAACGAGTGCACAGAGGGTGATATAATATTCTTAACTAAATAATTATATCCCTTGTTTGAAAGGGAGGATTTTGTTCATCCAACAAGAGGTGCATCTATAGAGTATGAATATAATTATTATAATAAAAGAGGAGCAAGTTTCTCTGCTATGTATTTAACTGATGTTGGAAGTGCCATAGATAATTCATATTATCTTTTAGATTTAGAGCTATTTTCAACGGGCGGATATCTTATTGATAGATTATCTCAATTTAAATTTTATTTCCATAGAAATTTTGCTAATTCTGGTGCGGTTAATTCAACAAATGAAAATATAATGATAGGCACTCAATTGGAATTTGATATTACCAGCTCTTTAAAATTATATTTTGATTTTCAAAATGTATTTTACGACATCAATGAAGATGCAGAAGTTGATGATATAAAAACTATAAACTTACAGCTAAGATATAGTATATTTTAAAATAATGAGATTAGAGAAATGAAATTCCCATCTTTTTTGTGTATTTTGTTAGGAGCTAATATAGTTGGGATAGGGACAGGAAGTGTGATAGGCTATCATCTTAGTGAAAATTTAAATGAGTACTATTGGCTATATCTATCTGTACCGATTCTAACATTTGGAAGTTTATTGATGATGTATGGGACACTATCAAATAGAGATTAATAATAATTATGGAAAAAAATAAAGTGAATACAGAAAACATTAGTGTAGAAGAGAAAGAGAGGCGTCAAAAACTTCAAGCTGTTGTAGATAAGTTTGAAGAAGTTTCAATGGAATTTGGTCCAGTTGCAGCAGAAGAGCTTAAAGATAGAATTAATAAGTTAATTGTCTCTCTTGATCAGGATTTTAAGATATTATCTGAAAACAGTTTTAGTGAATTTTGGTCTAATAAGAAAAAGTTTTCTAAAAAAAATAAAGATATACCAAGGAATGATATTCCAAGGTTTTTAAAAAATTATAATAAATAAGCTATTCTGTGCTAGATGGGGAATTAGCGGTTCCTTGTAACCTGAAATCCGCTTATGCAGGATTGAATTCCGATGGATGGGTTTTGCTGATTGTTTTAATTTTTTGTAAGTGGCATTGACTCTTTTAGCTTTACGCAATAGAGTATGTTTAAAACCCGTCAGGTCTGGAAGGAAGCAGCGGTAGAACATGTTTTTATGTGCCGTAAAATACTGAAAGATAGTTGGCTGCATTAAATTATTACTCTAACAGAGAATTCTACCATCGGTGCACAGAAATAAAATATGTCATATCAAGTACTATCACTTAAATGGAGACCTAAATCTTTTGATCAAATAATTGGTCAAGACCTTGTCACACATACTCTTAAAACTGCTATTTCAT
>CAYNPP010000059.1:0-9486 GCA_964399095.1 uncultured bacterium
AAAACGTGCTGAGTTCCAGAGCTTATTCATAAAATTTCTGCCATGCTCAATTTTTTCTTCTGAGAAAAGTATATCAAGTCCTTGAGGAGCTATTAACAATAAACCAACTCGAAGTGCATCAGAGCCATACTTGTCCATTAAATTTATTGGATCTGGAGAATTTCCAAGAGATTTACTCATCTTTCTTCCCTTTTCATCTCTAATCAATCCATTGAAATATACATTGCTAAATGGAATCTCTCCCTTGAAGTGTAGCCCTGCCATTATCATGCGAGCTACCCAAAAGAAAATTATATCAGGTCCTGTAACTAGATCCTGAGTAGGGTAGTGTTTATTTAAATCATCTGTTTCTTCAGGCCAGCCTAGTGTTGCAAATGGCCAGAGCCAGGAGCTAAACCAGGTATCCAGTACATCCTCCTCTTGAATCCACCCATCACCTTCTGGAGGTTTCACCCCACAGTATATCTCTTTATCTCTGTACCAAACTGGATTTCGGTGTACCGACCATAATTGACGTGATATACACCTATCTTTATTGGTATCAAGCCTATGTTAATATGTTTTTGTCCATCTATCTGGATAAAACTTTATCTCACCATTTTTAACACAATCAATTGCCGGTATCACTAATTTTTTCATATCCAAGAACCATTGCTTTGATATATATGGTTCAACAACGGCGTCCGTACGCTCTGAGTGCCCCACTTTATGCGTGTAATCTTCTATCTTTACAAGAAATCCATGATTTTCCATCTGTTCTACTACTAGCTTTCTTGCCTCTTTATTGCTCATACCCCTGAATAACTCTGGCACAGCATCATTAAGAGATGCATCTGGATTTAGGATATTTATTAATTCTAGATTATTTCTTTGCCCCATATCAAAATCATTAGGATCATGCGCTGGAGTAACCTTTACCGCCCCAGTTCCAAATTCCATATCAACATAAGAATCTGAGAATATTGGAATTTCTCTATTGACGAGTGGAAGAAGAACTTTTTTATTTATCAGGTGTGAGTATCTTTTATCTTTTGGATTAACAGCAATCCCCGTGTCACCCAGCATTGTTTCTGGGCGGGTTGTTGCTACAATGATAAATTCATCTGTATCCTTGATTGGATATTTAAAATGCCACAAATGTCCATTTACTTCTTTATGTATAACTTCTTCATCGGATAGTGCAGTTAGTCCCTTAGGATCCCAGTTGATGATTCGCTCCCCTTTATATATCATACCATCTTCATATAATTCTACGAATACCTTAGTTACGGCCTCACTGTATTTCTCATCCATTGTAAACACAGTTTTTGACCAATCACATGAAGCTCCAATCCTTTTTAACTGTGTAAGAATGGTATTTCCATACTTATCTTTCCATTCCCATGCATGTTTTAAAAACTCATCTCTTCCGATATCTCTTTTATCAATGCCTTTATCCTTAAGCATTTTAGTCACTTTAGCTTCGGTTGCAATAGATGCATGGTCGGTTCCCGGTACCCAAAGGGTTCTTTTCCCCTGCATTCGTGCCTTTCTTATAAGTACATCTTGGATAGTATTATTAAGTATATGACCTATATGAAGTATCCCCGTAACATTAGGTGGGGGTATCATTATGGTAAAGGATTCATTGTCTCCAGATGGCGCAAAACAGTTGTTTGCTTCCCATGTTTTGTACCACTTCTTTTCGACTTCTGATGGTTCGTATAATTTTGAAATATCTTTATTGTTCATATGATAATCTTTGTATCAAATTTGCTCTTTATTTTATAACTTTATTATAAATATAATTTATAAATATGAATACACATAATTTTACATATATAATGATTTTGTTTATACTATTTTCTGGATGTAGCGAAGATGATGTTGAGGGTTGCATGGATATAGAAGCGTGCAACTACAACGCTGATGCAGTAGTCCCTGATGGTAGCTGCACATTTGAGATAGATGAGTGCGGAGAGTGTGGTGGGGATAACTCTAGCTGTGAAGGTTGTGGAGATTCATCAGCTTGTAATTATGATTCAGAGGTTACGGTATCTAACAACGCTCTGTGTGAATACGCAGAGGACCATTTTGATTGCGATGAAAATTGTCTATCTCAATATTTAATGAACCCTTGGACAATACAGGTTAGTGTATCTGTCCAGCCATGGAACGTACCAACGTTAGATCCAGCGTATGATAATGAAAATTATTTTGGAGCAAATAGCTCTGCGGATGATGACTATGATTCACAGGATATCCCTGAGCCTCCATCTGGAGGATGTACAAATTGTTTAAGCGCTTACTTTATACATGATGAGTGGGATTATCCATTGGGAAATAATTTTACACAAGACTATAAATCTACTCATGATTTCTGTGAATCAAAAAGTTGGATTTTGACAGTGGATGCAAATTGCACAGGTGAGGGAGAGTTAGAATTTGATTATATAAATATCCCTGAAGGACTAGTTGTTGAGATGGTATCGGGAGCTGATACCACTACCATTACAGATAATCAGATTACTGGTATTTCTTTAGAGGCAAATACCCCTCAACACTTTATAATTAACGTAACATGGTAAATCAATATATGAGAAGAATATTTACATACAAAGTTATATGGTTGGTGGTTTTTTCACTTGTGATATCAGAGACTAAGCAAGAACCTATAATTAGGGAATATATAGAGCCTGGTTCAATAGAAGCGTTGATAAATTCAGATACAGATTATGATAGACTTATGTTGATTCAGCTAAATCTGAGCAACGATAGTCTTTTTACAATTGTGGATGAAATCTTTCCCAATCTAGAACTTATGGGAGGTCCAGCAACATACCACAGAGTTTTTCCAATTGATGATTTTAGGATTCTAGAGGAATCCGTATCATATCCCACATATAATATTTTGAAAGATCCGTATAATCCTCCAGATATATCAAGGGACTATTGGATAGAAATCAAGCAGGGAAGTCAGACACATGGCACTTACACTGAGGATGATGCTATATCATATACCTGTGACTGCCTAAGCGGAGCATCAGATTGCGTGAAGCTTGGTTGGTATTCATGGTACAATCCACTTGATTATTGGGGAGAGGCATGGTGGTCATTTTCTCCACCTGAACATTCCTCTATAAATGAAATACGTGTAAATGTGAGGGGAGGTCAGTGCGATGATTTGCCTCTTTGGTCTGAAACTTATATGGGTATGAGAGATGAAAATGGAAGCTGGAGCCAGGACTATGAATTGAGTATAAATTACACAGACAACCTGTTTGTAGTTCCAGAGGTTTGGAACGAAGGGATGCTGATGCCAATCATTGGTTCTGAAGATAACTATGTGATTGATGAAATAACACTGCAGTTCTTTTATTCTTGTGAGTCATCAGCCAGCCCCTCTAATGTAGATGCCTCAGATGGCACTCATTGTGATCATATTGATGTTTCATGGAGCGCTCCAGAAAATCAGGAGGGAATTTCAGGGTACAATCTATATAGAGATGGACAGCTGGTAACTGAATTTGATAGCAATGCCTTCAGCTTCTCTGATTACGGAGTTAATGATAACAATCAGCATGAATATTGTTTGGCCAGCGTCAATGAATGTGGTGAATCTGAATTTTCCTGTAATATGGGGAGCTTAATGGAAAATCCGAATGAGGTTGAAAATGTCATTGCATCTGATGGGCTATACTCCGATTATGTATCAATCAGCTGGAATCACTCAGACAACACTGATTCATATAAGATATACAGAGATGGCATATGGCTTGGGGTTTTGAGTGCTGGCTCTGAACCTGAGTATATTGATTACTATATAGAGCTTGAAACTGTTCACAGCTATTGCAATGAGAGCACCAATGAGTGTGGAACTTCGGAATGGGTCTGTGATGAGGGGTATGGTGCAACTGGAATTGGTGATATTAACGATGATGATTTTGTTGATGTCCTTGATGTAGTTGTTTTGGTAAACATAATTATGGGATATACTGTTCCAGACGATGATGAAGTATGGGCAGCTGACATAAATAATGATGGCCAAATTAATATCCAGGATATTGTTCTACTTGTAACTATTATTCTGGATTGATTATAAGTAAAGCTGGATTAATTTCATTTTTGTTTTTAGGTCTATTGTCAATAAGTACTTCACCAATAATAGCTAGAAGCCTAGGTTCATCTGCAACTGTGATATCATTTTGGAGAATGTTTCTAGCTTCTATGTTTTTATGGGTCTACTCTTATTACAATTATAATAGTATTCAAAATTTATCAAGCGTAAATAAAATTAGAACATGTTTTTCAGGTATTCTTATTGGAATACACTTTATACTTTTCTATGAAGCAGTAAAGATTACTACAATTGCAAATGCAACTTTTCTTGGCACCTTAGCACCATTCTTTACATTATTTTTTGAACTATCATTTATGAATAGAAAATATGAGAAAATAATTTATTTTGGAATGTTTGTATCATTAATAGGAACAATAATGTTACTAATCCATAATTTTGATTTATCTAGTCAATATACCTTAGGAAATATATATGCTGTCCTGTGTTCATTATCACTTAGTTTATCCTTTCTCATTGCCGAGAAAGTCAGGGAAGATGAGTCTACTATAGCGTATACAAGGATGCTATATTTTATTGCAGCGGTAACAGTATTCTTCATTGGTTCATTTTACGTTGATACTTTTATTGTAACAGATAAGATTGAAATTATGGGATTTTTATTTCTCGCTTTAATTCCTACTATTCTTGGCCATAATATATTCTACTATTGTATAAAGTATACAACTCCCACAATAGTTGCCACTGTCCCCCTGGGTGAGCCAGTTATAGCATCAGTAATTGCTTACTTTCTCTTCCTAGAAGGGATCAGCGTCAATACTATTGCGGGTGGAATATTATGCTTAGCAGGTATATTTATTATACTGAAATATAAAACTATAGATTAAGTTACAATCTGATAAGAATATTATATTTTTTGATTCAATAATTTAAATTATTTTTACTCAGAAAATTTTATATCATCATATCTATATTTTAAGGAGCACAAATATGTTTTTAAGTAGATTCACAATCATTATTTCATTAATTTTATTTGGTCAATTATTTTCCAGTGAATGGGCTGATTACAATGGATACAAGATTCATACTAAAACAGTAGTTATAAAATTAAGTAAGGATAGCGCTCCATTGCTTGGGAATGAAGCTCCGCTAAATATTAATAGCAGTATTAATGCTATACAGATTTTAAAAAATCAAGATGCTACAGAAATCACACCTTTATTTAGACATCACCAACATTTCAATGAAGCGCACTACAACTTTGACCTGCATCAGTATTATGTAGTTACTTTTAGTAAAGAAATTCACTTTGAAAAAATATCTGATATACTGAGCGATGAAATTAATATTGATTTGGTAGAACCAAACTACAGAAACAAGGTATTTATAGAGCCAAATGATACTTATTATTCTGATCAGTGGGCACATAATAATTATGGTCAGGCTGTAAGTAATAATGGGTCAAATGTAGGGACAACTGATTGCGATACAGACACTGATCAAGCGTGGGACATGACAACTGGAAATAACGATGTTATTATTGCAATACTAGATACTGGGGTATCAAATCATTCTGAATTTACTGGAAGATTAACAGATGGCTATAATTTTATAAGTAATAATACTAATGCTAGTGATGATTTTGGTCATGGAACACCATGCGCCGGGATTGCAGCGGCAAAGGGTAATAATTCTTCTGGTATAGCTGGAGTATGCTGGGATTGTTTAATAATGCCCATTAAAGTTTTAGATAGCCAAGGATATGGTGATGACACGGGAATTTCTAATGGTATTCAATGGGCAACAGACAACGGGGCAGATGTAATTAGCATGAGTCTTGGAGGTGGTGGATATGTAAGTTATACTGATAATGCAATTAATTTTGCTACTAATAATGGTACAATAGTTATAGCTGCTAGTGGGAATGATAACTATGGTTCAGTTAGCTATCCATCAGCGTATACTAATTGTGTTTCAGTTGGAGCACTCTCTCCATGCAATGAAAGAAAAAATTTATCATCATGTGATGGAGAAAATTTTTGGGGTAGCAACTATGGAAGTGGGTTAGATTTTCTTTCTCCAGGAGTAAGAATTCACACCACATCCATGAATGGAGGGTATACATCTACATTCAATGGGACATCATCTGCATGTCCGCACGCAGCGGGGATAGCGGGTTTGATTATGTCAGAGGCACCTAACATTAATCCATATGATTTACGAACACTAATGAGAGAAAGTTGTGATGATATAGGCTCTCCAGGATTTGATACAGAGACTGGTTATGGTCGAGTAAATGCATATAATTCATTGTTTAACTTGCTGTATAATCCAGAGGCGTATGTTGACGTTGAAAATATTGATGTAGAGCTATCAGGAGATACTTCTCTTCAGGAGGTCTTTGTTATTGCTAATCTTGGTGAATCAGATCTTGAATTTGATATTGATAATGAAGGATATTCATGGAAAAATTCATCAGATAGTAATTTGACCTATGACTGGATAGATATCTCTTCTAATTCAAATCAGATAAATTTCAATCATAATGACTATGCATCAGATGATATAGTATATTTTGAATTTGAATTTCCTTTCTATAATTCTTCTTATTCATCGGTAATTGTAAATCCAAATGGTTGGATAGGATTTGGAGGAGATAACACTGAGTGGTCAAACACATCACTCCCTGATGCAAGTGCTCCAAACCCAGCCATTTTCGGATTTTGGGATGATCTTAACCCAGTTAATAGTGGTGGGACTGGAGAAGGGAATGTTTATTATCATTCAAATACTGATAGAGTCGTAATATGGTTTAATGAGGTACAGCATTGGCCAACAAACTTTGAGGGTAGTGTGTATGATTTTCAGTTTGTTCTTTACCCTTCTGGTGATATAAGATTAAACTATAGAAATATGCAGGGAGAAACAGGCTCTGCAACGATTGGAATTCAGGATACTGATGCACAGGATGCAACATTAGTTAATTACAATTATTCACTAGTAGAAAGTGAATACTCAATTTTAATATATAAGATGCCTTCCTGGCTTGAGATTTCTCCTTTAAATGGAGTTGTTGTTCCTTCTGGTGCAACAGAGATTTATGTTGATTTTTATTCTTCTAATTTATCAGGTGGTGAATATCAATATGATTTAACTATCCTAACAAATGACTATGAAAATTCTAGCATAATTGTTCCGATATCTTTGACGGTAACAGAGGATGCTTGTTCTGGGTGGTTGTCTGGGGATATCAATCAGGACAGTCTGCTGAATGTACTAGATATTACACTTATGGTAAATATTGCACTGGGATTTATTGATGCGAGTGAATGTGAATTTATGTCAGCTGATTTAAATCAGGATAGCGAAGTCAATGTTCTTGATATACTGGTACTTGTTGGTTTAATCTTAGATTAAATGGCTTTTATTTCTATTTATAAATGGTTATCCTAGAATTGGCTTATTATCAAATTTTGGTTTAACAACAGGGTTTTTCTTTAAATCATTTAGTATCTCTTTTATTCCGCGATCAAGTTGTGTATCAATTCCCTTTACATAATCTTTTGGTGAGATATTCACTTCTATATCTACATCTGTTCCATAGTTTTCAACATCCCATCCAACATCCTTAAACCAGAATGAAAATTCTGGTTGTGTGGTGATTGTACCATCAACAAGGAGATTTCTTGGCCAAATTCCAATAACTCCACCCCACGTTCTTTTGCCTATTAACTTACCAAGCCCCATAAGTTTAAAAGAGTGGCTGAATATATCGCCATCTGATCCTGCGTATTCATTGGTAATAGCTACTATGGGACCTGGAACAGAATCTCCAGGATACGATTCATATCCCATCCACCTTGTTAAATCATATCCAATTTGTTTTCTCGCAAGTTTTTCTAAAATTAACTGGGAAACATGACCCCCTCCATTAAAACGAACATCAACAATTAGAGCATCATACTTTAATTCAGAGAGCCAGTACCTATGAAATTCCGAGTATCCCCAGGGACTCATATCGGGAATATGTATGTAGCCAACCTTATTTTTTGTTTTTCTATGTACATACTCTCTATTGTTTTCCACCCAATCCCTATACATAAAGTCTTTTACATGAGGCACAGTTTTTACAGTGACATTTCTACTATTTTTTCCATCTTCATCACATACTTTTAATTCAATATCCTTGTTAACTTGATTAACAAGAAATTTATTGGGGTGTGTAGTTTTAGTTAAGTTATTCCCTGAAATAGATTTTATAAACATTCCACTTTTAATATTTATACCTGGCCTAAGTAAGGGTGAAGTCATGTGACCAGACCAAAGGTCACCCTTATGTATTTTAGTTATTTTATATGCTTTAAAATTATTGTCAAACTCAAGTTCTGCACCAAGTAGCCCTATATTATAATTTCTCCTTGGTTTATAGTCTCCTCCAAATTCATAGCAGTGGGAGGTACCCAACTCTCCCTGCATCTCCCAGGTGAGATCAGAGAATTCTGTTCTAGTGGAAACTCTTTCTACAAGTTTAAAATATCGTTCATGAATATTTTTCCAGTTTATTCCGGACATATTCTTTACCCAGAAAAAATCACGCTGTAGTCGCCATGCCTCAGAATACATTTGCTTCCACTCTTCAATAGGATTAATTGAAACACGAACTCTATTAATATCTATTTTTCCTGAGTTCTGATTAAAGTCAGCATCAGATAAAATTTCTTTTGATGGAGGAGAAGTAGCATTTAATATTCTAATACCATCTTTGGACTTTATTAAAATGGAGTCTAATTGAGGATAAGCCGTAAATGAAGATATACTTGGCATAAAAACTTTCTCTTTATTTGTTTCCAAATCATAAAATAGTATTGTTGATTTATCCGAAGAACTAAAATCATACCAAGGGATATCACCATATGATCCCTCATCGTCACGATAGCTATAGAATAGTTTATTGTTAGCAAAACCAATGTCACCAAATAGACCTTCTTTTGTAGGAACAGCAACTATTCTATCCTCTATCCCATCAAAATCAATTTTAATAAGACTCTTTTCTTTTTTCTTATCATCTTTTTTCTTATCATCACCTTCTTTTTGGGTTTTGATTGGTTTAGATTCAGATTTGTAAAATGGTGAATCATTCTCTTTATCAAGAGAGATGATGAATGGTTTTTCTCCCCTAGGAAATCCCAAATCAAAATGAAGATTATCATAGACTGGATTAAAAATTCTTGCTGAAATAAATGCTAAATATTTTCCAGTAGGATCAAAAACAGGGCTATGATCGTTTAGGATTGGATTTGAAACTTTAATTTTTTTCTTATTTTTTAAATCAAATATTTTTATTCCATAAAGTTTTGAATTAAATGAGCATGAATATGCAATATATCCTCCACATGGAGACCAATTAAAACCAGATCCTATGTGACCAT
>CAYNPP010000060.1:0-9345 GCA_964399095.1 uncultured bacterium
CATAAGGTTAGTCATCTATTTTCTTTGAACCTTCTATCGCGTGAACCATCTTTATTTCTTTTTCCTCCGCCACTGCTACCATACTCTATAACACGCTTCCAACCTCCGGTATTTTGGAATATAAACAAAAATATTCCTCCTCCGAAAAATAATACACCACAAAACCAAATCGCATCATATAATGGAGGAAAGCCATCTATACCTAATGCACTGCCACCAAGAATACTGCTAAACATTAACGTAACTATATATATCTCTTTCTTTCTCTTGTGCTTTTTACTTTTAGTTAACATATTATTGTCTAAATAGAACTTTTCGCTACATCCATCACAATAAATGACATCTCCAGATTTTTTCTCTCCTACAGATATTTTATTAGAATGATTACATTTTTTGCATTTAATATTTAGCTTCATCTAATTCTCCACACATTCATACTCAAAACATAAGCTTGAATTTGATTTAAACCAATAGCCACTTCCAGGGGTAAACTCTGCTAAGCTTCCCACCCATCCTAAAGCTGGATTGTATGTGGTTGCCTCGCCTTGTCCTATAATTGAGGTAATAAAGTTCTCTATGCCTGCAGGAAGAGACTCTGAGACACCTATCTGATTATCACAGGGGAATGATAACAAGTTTGCTCCTGTTTGCACACAAAACTCAAAACCATCTTCAATGTATCCTGTATCTTCTTCGGGGAATGGGGCTGTTATAGCAATAGTTATCGTCGCAGAAGATGTATTAGTAGGAGAATCATTTGTATTATTATAAAAACAGGTTTTGTAATCAGATGATTCATTTAAAAATGCTGGTCTTCCAAATTCAATAGGGTATGCTATATCATCATCAAAATTAATCTTAAAAAAATCTGCATCTAATAACGTTGCATTATTATATTGATAAGATATACTTATTATTCCATATTGATCATATACACCTAGACCATATGGTTCTGAATTAATGTATTCTATAAATCCATATTCAACATTTAAATTTAAATCTTCAAAAATTGAAGTAGAACAGTCTCCTTCCCAATTATTAAAAAAATTATAGTTATCTAACGTATAAATCCTCGTAGTCAACTCTGTCTGACTAAACCCTAAACCTAATAATAGAATAAATAATAATTTTTTCATAACTCCCCCAAGTTGTTGAATTAATTTACAAAATATATTTCTAAAATGGGCGTGCGTGTTTTTACGTTACCCCCTAACCCATCAACTAATCGCTGTGGGGCGTATAATTCGTTGAAAATTTGGTTATTTAAATTTGTCTATTCTTTTAACCCACTGCTTCTTTATAAGATTTCCCACATATAAATCTCCATTAGCAGTGTCGATTAAATAATTTGTATTAGCAGCACCAGCAGAGAATCCTTGATATCTCCCTACCTGTGAATTATTCTCTCCCTTTATTTATCCTACTTGTAATTTTCTATCTTTAACACGAGCATGCCTATCCTCAAACGCACCCCCACTTACAATTACAACCTCACTTGGATTTGTCAGTGCGATACAGCAGTATTCATCTGCATCTTTTTGTATGCTCATTGAAAGCAGCCTCTTTTGATTTTCTTCCTGCCAGTCATCCATCTTCTTGTATAGAGCTTGCATTGTTGAGCTAGCGAAATATAGAATGTTACGATTATTATTCATTGTGTTCTCCTTTTATTTTTCCCAAAATTTATATAATGGAAGGTGTAATTCTAATGTATAATGCTTATCAAGAGATTTAATCATATCATGATCTGATTTAAGTACGATTACATCATCCTGATACAGAACATTTTCTCTATACTTTATAGTTAAAATATTTGAGATGGGAAGTGTTACATAAAATGTAGATTCATCATAATATTTTAATGAATGAATATTTTTTTCTATCCCTAAACTTATTAGGAAAGGCTCTCCATTAGGATTCTCACCACTATTAAGATTGTTATAATATTTACCAATACCAGCATTTAAACCACTCGTTAATATCATAAACACTAAAAGAAAGAGTAATCGCTTCATACACGCCTCCGTTGTTTTTTTAAGTTACAAAATAAATGATCCTACATATAGCTTAAGAAAAAGAATATTATTATATATCATTATAAGAATAATTTAAATTAAAACTTTAAAAAAATAAGAAAAGATAATAATTAATGTAAAACTTTAAGTAATTACTTGAATAATAGAACTTTTATAAGTAAATTTTGAAACTTATTAAGATTATTAATTGAAGAATATATTTACTATAACAATTATTTTTTCTTTCATTGCAGCCTTTGCAATCTCCACAACTCAACAAAAACGCAACTTAGAAGTAATTATCAAGACGCCGGTTCAGATTAATCCTATGACAGTTAAAAAGATAATTGGAGAATTCTACAGAGCTGAGGATGTTGTACACGCCGAGGCGCTTGGACTAACAAAAAGCGTGATGGTTATATACGATAGTAAGGATGTTTTTCAGAGTGAAATAAAAGATATTTTTACGAAGTGGGGGTACAGCGACATTGAGATATCCTACTCACTGCTCAACTGATCCTTAAAGGCCTTTTTAAAACTGTAGCCGGTGACGGCTCCAAGTGAACCTACAACACCACCAACAGCAAGCGAAGCAAGTAAAGCGTAAATCCAGCCCTCAAATCCCAGCATGCCACTGACACGTGTCATAAGAAGCTCCGCGCCATTGTAGTAGCCGTACAGCGAGGCCACTGTCCATGGTATTGATCCACACAGGAATCCATTTCCAAGTGACTTGATGCAGCTTTTTGATACAAAGCCAATGGCTGATCCCATAACATAAACGGCCCACCACGGAAGCTGAGGCAGAATAAAAAGAGAGAGTATGCATATAAAAATAACGTTCATTCTGCATCTCCTTTTACAAATGATATTCGGTGACCGCTGAGGCTATCAATGTCTGCTGTAAAGTTTAATTTATAAAGCTCTCCCATAACCCAGCTATCTATAAACTCATCGTAGTGCCTGCTACCAGGGAAGCCACTTTGTCCACCAGTGTATACGCCATATGCCACTGGGAACTCACCAAGCTCTACTACATATCTCCAGCTTGGTCCGTGTGTTTTTGCTGTGGCATTGGGAATGTTCCAGTCTCCTCCTGTCTCAAGGTTCATATTTCCGAATCCTGGTACTTTGGCAAGGTGATATATATCGGTTCCCCTTGAGTTTCTCCACTCCCAATCAGAGCCGAGCTGACCTAGTTCAGATATCAGTTTCTTTGTCTCCATTTCAAATGCCCTTGCGATTATCTCTTTTGCTGTTTCAACTTCAGGAGTAGTATTGTCATTGAACCACTTGCTGTCTGGGCTATCGATAATGAGGTCCGATAGGATTCTGTAGTTTGGCCACTCAACATCCTCATCTGCCTCACCCAAATCATCGTGCCACGTCATATACGATACACGCTTGGCCCAGGCATCAAAGAGCTTCGGCATGCGCGACTCAGGGTTGTAGAAGTAATCCCATTTTTCAAGAGCACCAACGAGCTCTCTCTGAGCATCTGACATGCCTTGAATATCAAGTTGCTCTAGCATCACCGGAACTACCCGCTCAGCAAATAGACTTTTGTTATCAATCTGCACCTTTCGCAGGTCATCGTAGGTTCCATTTTTGATTGTGGCTAGTATCTGATCTATTCTTGCGCCTCTAAATGGTGGAGCGTAGTCTCCCGCTATAAAATATGGGTACGAAGTATCAACAGGATTCTGGTTTGCTGAGCTTAAAAAGCCTCTATCTGGGTTCTTTGAATGCGGACGATGGTTAAAGGGAAGAGGCTCCCTCCAGTCATGCTCAGGATTAGTCCCATCCATTATAAATCTCCCCTGAAGATTCCACTTTGGAACTAGCTTGTTGGTCTGCCATATAGCGATGTCATTGGTGTTACTCGCAAAAATAATATTCTGTCCTTGGAAAGAAAAGTATGAGATTGCATCTAGATAATCTTCATAGTCCTCTGCTTTATTAAGAAGATAGAATGTCATTGGCTCCATGGATGGCTCTGTGGCCAGCCACCTCATTGCCCTGCCAACTGCAACTGCGCTTCCAAATCTTGGTAGTTTAGTAAAGATGTCGTGGGTCATTACAGCTCCATGGTGAGTCATGAAGGTCGTGTCTATAACAGCGTCCTTTCCTCGGATGTATATTCTCTCAAGGGACATCTCTGTTTTCTTCCACTGATTATCGTGCCAGTACTCTAACTTTTCGGAGTTCCTAAACTTAATATCATAGAAATCCATCACATCGTTCATGCCGTTTGTGCTGCCCCACGCAATTTTCTCATTAAAACCAATAACAACACACGGCGCACCTAAGAGTGATACCCCGTAGCTATTGATTCCAGGAGCCACAAGGTGATTCTCGTACCAGATTGATGGGAGCGTTAGATTAAGATGAGGGTCATTTGCGAGTATAGGCATGCCACTTGCTGTTCTGCTTCCAGATAAAGCGAAGTTATTGCTTCCATTGTTTTTATTTGGCTGAATTGATAAATCGCTGTAGCTGTGACTTGAAATGTATTGCTGCTCTGGCTTATTAACCTCTACAGGTTTAAAATCAAGTTCAGTTTCCTTTGGAATGATTGGCGTGAGAATAGGAGTATCAAAATTATAGAGCTCTCTGTAGTCTTCCATTCCATACTCTTTTAAGAACTTGGTGTGAGCCATATCATTGGTAGATCCTGACAGTTCCCAGGCCATGTACATATAAAGTAGCGCGCATTTTCTAATGGTCCATTCCTCAGGGCTGTAATCAAGTAGCTTGTATTCAATTGGGTACTGGTCTTTTTCAAGGCTGGATATATATGCGTTGATACCATCTGTGTACGCCTCAAGCGATGATAGCATGGTGGGATTGTCTTCGTATTGCTCCACAACATTCTTTGCGCCTCTCATCATGCCGATTCGCCTTTGGAACTTGTCGTACGCAAGCGCCTTCTCACCTATAACTTCAGACAATCTTCCACCTGCGGCCATCACCTGGAACTCCATTTGCCAGAGCCTGTCAAATGCATGTATATATCCCTGTACAAAGAATAGGTCATGCTCATTCTGAGCGAATATATGTGGAATCCTTCTCTCATCCCATACCACATCTACTTTTTTATTTAGCTGGTTTGCAATTATATCTGTATCAGGCAGCTCATCTGATTTATTTAGAGCGAGGTACCCATGAAAGGGATCAAAAAATTTTCCAAGCGGGGGAAGGTCGTTTAATCTACTGTTCAGTGCATTGATAAAGATGATAGAAAATGCTAAAACAAAGATAAATATGATTCTACTTTTGATTGAGAAGTCTCCTTGAACGTGAAATAAATTAACCATTGAAATTCTATGATAAAAGTAAATTTATTATAAAAAAACATCAAATTAATCAATATTTAGTACCTCTCAGATTATTATACACTTGATGTTGTGGCTATAAATCGATAATTTATGCTGTATCCAAATGGTGTTAAATGAGCATTGCTACTAATCGAAAAGCATTTCATGAGTATAACATACTTGAAAAGTATGAGGCTGGATTAGTCCTTGAAGGCTCTGAGGTTAAATCTATAAGAGATGGCAAGGTCAGTATAAAGGAGGCCTATGTTAGATTCAGTGGCAATGAACTTTATATAGTTGGGATGCATATAGCGGAGTACTCTAATAAGGGCTACATTAACTTCGATAATCTAAGGGACAGGAAACTGCTTTTACATAGAAAGCAGTTAACAAAACTAAAATCTCAGATTGATGAAAAGGGTGTGACGATGATTCCGCTTAATCTGTATTTAAAAAAAAATTTAGTTAAGCTTGAATTTGGACTCGCAAAGGGTAAAAAACTGTGGGACAAACGAAAAGACAAAATGGACAAGGATATAAAAAGGAACATAGATAGAAAGATGAAGGAGTATAAAAATAAATGAAATTTCCATCTCTAAATGAGCACATGGATATACTCTCTGTAGGGACTGAGGAGATGATTCCAGAGGAGCAGCTGGAATCTCAAATTGCAAAATCCATAGAGGAGTCTGTTCCACTAAGAGTTAAATTTGGATGTGACCCAAGTAAACCAGATTTGCATGTTGGACACGCTGTCCTTCTAAGGAAGCTTAGACAGTTTCAGGACCTAGGTCACATTGCCGTGCTAATTATAGGGGATTTTACGGCGATGATAGGAGATCCAACTGGAAAGAATAAAACTCGTCCCCAGCTAACAATTGAAGAGACCAAGGAAAATGCAAAGACCTACATCAATCAGGCAAATATAGTACTCAGTGAAAAAAATCTTGAAATTGTATATAACTCTGACTGGCTTGCAAAGCTAGACTTCAATGATTTAATTAAAATTGCATCCAAATACACTGTCGCTCAGATGCTTGAAAGAGATGATTTTACAAAAAGGTATAGCTCTGGGAAGCCAATTTCTCTACATGAGTTCCTTTATCCTTTGGCACAGGGCTATGATAGCATTGTTATCAAATCTGATATAGAGCTCGGTGGTACCGACCAAAAATTCAATCTACTTGTTGGACGTGCGTTGCAGAAGGAGTACGGGCAAAAACCCCAGTCAATAATCACTGCGCCTTTGCTTGAAGGTACAGATGGCGTTGAGAAGATGTCCAAATCAAATGATAACTATATAGCTTTAACTGATGCTCCAGATGATATGTATGGCAAGGTTCTGTCTATTCCAGATAGCATGATTATAAAGTACTTTGAATTCTGTACACAAGTTAGCGCTAAAGAGCTTGAACAGAAGAGAAGTGACTACAAGGCTGGATCATTGAATCCCCGTGATTTAAAGAGAGAGCTTGCAAGAACAATTGTATCAATCTACCATGACTCTAGCTCATCTAATCAAGCAGAACAAAATTTTGACAACTTATTTATTAAGAAAGGTATTCCAGATGATATAAATGAGTGTACACTTAGTGAGCCAACAAGAATAATTGATGTGATGGTTCAAAATCAAATGGTTTCAAGCAACGGTGAAGCAAAAAGAATGATTAAGCAGGGAGCCGTGAAGCTTGATGATAATAAAGTTGACGATGGATTTGAGATGATAAAGTCAGGATCAGGAGTAGTATTAAAAGTAGGTAAAAGGAGGTTTTTAAAATTAGTATGATTTATTTAATGATATTTTTTTGTTTTTTATTTTCTGAAGATGTCGTTGTTCCAGAGCACCTTAAACAGCCAACAAAAACAGGAGATATGCTCGTTGAAAATTATGATAAGTGGGACTATCCAAGCTCAATAATATTAATTATAGCTGATGGAGCCGGTATAGGGCAGCATACTATGTCGTACTATGCAAACGATGGCTACGCTCCAAAGCGTTTTCAGCATGTAGGGTTGGTATTTACCCATCCTGATGATAATCTAAAAAAAGTAACCGATTCAGCGGCAAGTGGCACGGCCATGGCAACAGGAGTAAAAACATATAATGGTGCTATATCTGTTGACCACAATGGTAAAGCACTTGAAACTGTTATAGAAATAGCAGGTGAACTTGGTATGGCAACTGGAGTTATAGCCACGTCAACTGTAACACACGCGACGCCTGCTAGTTTTGTAGCTCATATTGATTACAGAAAAAAAGAAGCTGAAATCGCCAGACAAATGGCTGTAGCTGATGTAGATATTATCTTCGGTGGTGGTGCAGAGTATTGGACACCTGAAATTATTTCTTTGGTAGAGCAAAATGACGGTCAATTTATAACAGAGCTAGATGAGCCATTCAACCCAGAAAGAAGAATAGTAGGTTTATTTGATGATGGTCCGCTTGTCCCTCATGATGAGGGTCGATCACCTACAACAACAGAGATGACAGAAAAGGCACTCAGTATTCTATCCAAAAACGCTGGAGGCTTTTTTCTTATGGTAGAAGAATCACAGGTAGATTGGGGTGGACATGGCAATGATGCGAATTATATGAATGGCGAGATGCAATCATTGAATGATTTAGTCAACATGTGTTTAGATTACCAGCGTAATCATCCAAACATATTAGTTGTACTCACCTCTGACCATGAATGTGGCGGAGTCTCGGTGCATGATGCACAGGAAGGCAACCTTGATGTAAGATTTACATCAGACTATCATTCTGCTGACTTTGTGCCTATATGGGCAACTGGACCTGGATCAAGTTTTTTTAATGCTATGATTGATAATACGATGATTGGAAAGCAACTAATAAGATACGTTAGGAAGCAATGACCAGGGAAGTTGCTGTAAAAACATCATACGCCAATATTTATAGTAAGCCATCATTCAGCTCTGAGATGGTAACTCAAGCACTTTTTTTTGAGAAACTATCTGTAATATCTGAAGAAGGGAATTGGGCTAAGATTGCTCAGTGGGATGGATACAAAGGATTTGTACATAAATTTTATATTTCTGAGGATTATAGGTTTGATGGAATTGATATTGTGATAAAAGACAGATACCTTCCACTCTATAAAACACCTGATTTGATAGATGTAGCTATGTACATACCATTTGCATCAACAGTAAGCTCCAAAAAGGAAAAAGATGAAAAGTTTTCAATTTGCATTGAATCAGCTAGATTTTATTATAGGCAATCAACCTTTGCCAATAATAAATCTACTAGAAAAGATATTACAGATTACTGCAGAAATTTGATTGGCAGTCCATATCTTTGGGGTGGTAAGACACCGTTTGGCTATGATTGCTCTGGATTTGTGCAATCTGTTTTTAAGGCAGCTGGCCTAGAAATTGAAAGGGATACACGCGATCAAATTAAAAATAAATCCATGGCTAGCATAGATATAAATAATGCAAGACCAGGGGACCTGGTTTTCTTTAATTTAGATGGGAATAATGTTGACCACGTGGGAATATTAAATGAAGATAATTCAGTTTTTCATTGCAGCGGCCAGGTTAAGGAACAAACCCTAAATCACCCAACTCCAGCATTGCTACAAGACTATATCCTCGATGTCAGATCAATTGAAGGGATGATAAATGAGCAGTAATACCCTAGGTCGAAAGGTGCTTGTATTAAATCAGAGCTATGAACCCTTGATGGTAATTAACGCTAAAAGGGCCATTGTTCTGATGCTAAAGCAAAAGGTGGAGATGCTAGAAAACTATAAAGAAAATATTTGTTCGGTTAACTTATCTTTCGATTTACCAAGTGTAATCAGACTAAACTTCTATGTTCATATTAAATACAAAGATATAATACTATCTCGAAAAAATATATTTAAAAGAGATAATAATCTTTGTCAGTACTGCGGGAAGCAGGTCAAACCACTGACAATCGATCACATAATCCCAAAGAAAAGAGGAGGGAAGGACACATGGGAGAACCTTGTTGCAGCTTGCAGTAA
>CAYNPP010000061.1:0-1015 GCA_964399095.1 uncultured bacterium
CCATCTTTTTTCAACAGCGCTTTTTTCAGATCTTCCACCCTTTTCCTATCCGCCCGTCCTCTCCGAAGCGCCTAGCGCTTCCACCTTTCTTGCTCAGGCTATTGACGCAGCTTTACGGTATAAGGCCGAGGAGCGGCCCGTCTCCGCCGCTGGTTTCAAAGAAATGTTTCTGTACGGAAGAGGTCTCGATTCGCTTGTAGCGAGCGGCCGTGCCCACTCGTCCACGCAAGCCTTGGAACCGTTGAGTCAGGAAAAAGTCCCAGCATCAGCCACCACTCATGGGCAGTCCGGTAAGAAACTGTTCCTTGCGTTTTGCTTTATTTGCGTTGTTGTGGCGGGGTATCTAGCTTTACGTCTACCCGACAATAACTCGATGCCTGGAGAGTTCGCGTCGCTGGGAGGAGGTATTCCATGGGAAAGAGTTGTGGCAGTCGTCCCAGAGTCTCTGAGGCCCCGTTTTGAAAGCTTTATAGCGGAACTTCCGTGGGAACGGGAAAAGCGACTCCGCGTTCTCCGTGAGGAGCCTGTTGAAATATTGGAAATGAGTCTTGAAAATGCGAGCCGCGACGGAACGCCGTTGTCGGAGCCGAAGCACAACTACTTAGTTTCCGAGGTTAAATACCTCAAGTGGACGGCCAAGCTCAAAAACAAGTTGTATGGTCACGAAGCGGCCAATCATACGTTGGAAGGACGATTCTATGATCCCGAGGGCGGTTTGACGGGCAAAAGCGAAGGCCACCGTTTCGTTCGCGCCGATGAAACTGAATTTGAGGTCACGGGCGTGACACTTCTAGAAGGACTAAAAGAGCGTGCTCTCGGCAATTATGAGTTTGAAATATATTCAGGGCCGAAAAAATTAGCGAACCAAACGGTGCAGATAAACAAAGAGAACAAGGAGTTCGAGGGACGGGTTTCGAAGGGAGAGTACCGTTCTGACCAGACAGTAGCACCTCGGCCAGAACGAAAGGATCCAAAGGGAAGGCTGTTGGCGACGGCGTCCGATGAAAAGCTACGT
>CAYNPP010000061.1:1025-9117 GCA_964399095.1 uncultured bacterium
GTTTTCAAGCCATTCGACAGAGCCAATTTCCACATTCGATTTGAGGTTGTTGAGGGCATTTTGCAGATTCTTTTGTAAAACCTTTTCACGTTTACCTGATCTGCCGACGGCGTCTGACGAAAAGTTACGTCGAGAAAGTAAAGAGCGGGAAAGAATCGCTCTCATTCAGGAAAGGCGTAAAGCACCGTTGTCCGTCAAGACTGTGCGATTTGTTAATACGGCAAAGAACGGACAACCGCTTTCTAAACCGGCCACGATTTTCGCTTCGTCAGCCCTCCGGTTTGTGGCATGGGAAGTGGATTTTGAGAATAAGTTGCACACCCTTCTTTCTTCGTATCATAGGGTTGAGGCAACATATTATGCCCCTAATGGACAACCCATAGGCACGGTACAAGAGGGAAAAGAAGTTTCGGCAAAAAACAGGACAGTGACTTTTACCGGACGTATAGGTAATTCAAGTGGCGGCGCCTTTGTTCCGGGCAGATATCGTGTCGATTTTTATGTAGACGGATATCCGCTGTCCTCTAGGCATTTCGATGTGCGGGATGACCGTGATCTTGGTTATGTACTCAAATCGCACCGTGGCAGTATGTTGGGACTTGTTTCGGGCCGAGAGGTTGTATTAGAAGCTCACTTCGATCCTCGGAGGGATGGGGTATTGCGCGGAAACTTGGTTATACACGCTGCCGGGTTTGGCGCTGCACCGTTGGAAGGCAGCATGCGGGGAAACCGTCTAGAGTTCAAAAGTCCCGTCGGAAAAGCGTTGTATTCATTTCAAGGTTGGAGGGAGGGTAACCGCTTAACCGGGACTTACAGTGTCGCTCCTTACGGAATGAGTGGACAATGGTCCTTGCGCTTAGGAACGGGAGGATAAGCGAAATTATGGATTTATCTCGAGAGCGGTTGGTGCTTTACACGGGTGCAGGTTTACTGGGAGGCGTCGCCGGATGGGCGACGGCTGAACCCCTCGCGGGCATTTTCCAGCCATATGCGCGAGCGGCCGCCCTGGGTGCGGCAGTTGGAATATTTATAGGGGTATTCGTAGGAAGCATTGAAGGATTGAGTGCGGGTCATAGGAACAAGACTTGGGCGGGTGTGAAATCGGGGGCGGCGGCCGGTGTACTCGGTGGTTCGTTAGGGCTGCTGCTCGCAGAGCTCACATTTGAAGCCCTTGGAGGTATGGGCGGACAAATACTCGGCTGGGGTATTTTTGGGTGTGCGGTTGGGCTGGGGGCTGGCCGTGGAGGGAAGTCTATAGAAAAAATGCGCAATGGCGGAATAGGTGGCGCTATAGGAGGCGGAATAGGGGGTGCGTTGTTTCAGCTTGTCGCGGTGCTTTTACCGCAGCAGACCGCAGGACGTGCCATAGCAATCTCCCTGCTAGGGGCACTGATCGGTTTTTGGATTGGATTGGTGAGTGAGATTTTCATACGTGGCTGGTTCATGGTGGTCAGGTCGAAGAGCCGGAATACTCGCGAAGGAAGGGAATATCACTTGACGAAGGAAAAAAGTACGATTGGGAGAGCAGAAGAAAGCGATGTCGGTCTGTTCGGAGACCAAAGTATCACCGAGCTTCACGCAATGGTAGAAAAACAAAAGCGTGAATTTACGCTAATTCGTAGTGGAGGGGAGGTCAACGTCAATGGCGAGCGGATTGACCGGCCGGTTCTACTGAACAATGGGGATCGTATCGAGATTGGTGGTACGCTGCTGCTTTTCCGCGTTCGAGACGGAAAACAATAGTTGATACACATGAGCAAAGAATGGACGAAGGGAGAAAACCGTGGGACGAACGAAATGTGCGAACCACCTTTTTTGCATGCCCGGGTTCGCTAGTGTCCTTGTGGCGCTAGTAGCCCTGACGTCGGTGGTCATGGAGGCCGGCGCGGAAGAAGAGGCGGTTGTGTCTATGACCAATCCCACAATAGATAATTTTGCAAATGGCGGTGCTGTTGGCCTATATTTTAGTGCCACTGATTCTCGTGGAAATCCCGTAGCGCAACTCGTTCCCGAAAACGTTAAGGTTTTGGAAGATGGAGCGCCTGTCGAGGTTATCGATTTCCGGGGCGAGGAACAGGGTCGGCCTGTGGATATCGTCGTCGTGTTCGATGTAACTGAAAGTATGGGGCCCTTTATCGATGGCATGAAAGAGGCCGCAATAGATTTTGCGGATAGATTGAAGAAGGCTAACAGGGATTTTCGGTTGGGCTTGATTACGTTTGAGGATTACATTCTACGAGACGAAAGGGTTTTTACAAGGAGCGCCCGTGAATTTAAATCATGGGTCGGGTCATTGCGTCCATCGGGCGGTGGTGACATTCCGGAAAATTCGCTCGATGCGGTGTTATTGGCGACAGGTTTTCCCTACAGGCCTGAAGCGCAGGCCGTGGTAATTTTGATCACGGACGCGCCGAACCATAGCCGCGGTGACGGTTCCGAGAAAAATAACCCTTACGGACGAGAAGTGACTCAGGTTTCGGGTGCAGAAGTGCTTGCGGAAATACAGAAGGCAAATATTAATGTGTTTGCTATCGCGCCGCCACCTTTTATTGCTCCAGATCTCCACAAGTTTTCAGATGAAACGGGAGGTCGCCATTATAATATTGTGAGTGAAGGCAAGCGTTTTCCCGAACTTATCGGCGATATCGGGCGGTCGCTGGCTTCGCAATACTTTCTGACTTATAGGAGCCCTAGACCGATGGAAGATGGGACCCGACGCACGATATCGCTATCAATAAACCATGCCCTTGGCGGGGGTGAAGCTACCTCGTCCTACAGAGTCCGCGGCGTAGCCGGTGCGCGTGCCGTCTCCGTTACCTCAAACCTAACTGGTAAGGACGGGAGAAGTTCGATTTCCTATGCCTGGTGGAACTTGTTGGTGCCCGTATTTGCCAGTGCCTTTCTGTTGATGCTTTCGCGCATGCGCCTTAACTCAAGTCCGGTCCCATTGGGTGCACGGAGCAAGCGGAGTTCAGGTCAGGTGGGGACTCCCGAGGAATCGTTGGTGGTTGGAAGTAAAGAAGGACGAAGGTATGCGCGTCTTCATCGGAAAAGTTCCATCGATGGAGTGCCGCTGGAAATAGTGTTGTCCCACGTGGAAACAACCATCGGCCGCGGTGAAGAGTGTCAGGTTGTCATTTCGCATACCTCTATATCCAGGGAACATGCCAGGATCAAGAAGATGCGGCAAGGAAATGTGCTGTTCGACTTAGAAAGTCGAAACGGTGTGCATGTGAACGGCCGAAGGATCGCAGAAAATCTTTTACGAGACGGTATGACCGTCCGGATAGGCGACGTCGAATTTGTGTATTATGAAGCGAATGCGTGACTTGCCAGCTGGTGGTGGACAGAGGCTGACTTTCTTACAGTTTGCCGGGGGCTGAAGACCGTTACCGGTAAAGTTCGGCGTCCCCTATATTCTCTTTGGGCAAGCGGATCTTCGGATAGAGGGACGGTAGCCCGTTACGTCCTAGTAACAGAAAGTCAATGGGGACCAGTGGCATTGGAACTTCGATACCGATGTAACTGCTGTGCTGGTCTCTTCCGAACGCACGCCGGGTTCCCAGTATGTCCTGTGGCAAAGTGCCTTTTACGTCGAATCCTTCACCGACGCTCCCTGTGAGGTGAGGAAGCATCCGCCAACCAGCCTCTTCGCTCTTTTCAAACTCGCTCAGTAATTGTGTATCGGTCGGGGCGTTTCCCTGTGCTAATCGTGAAATCTTCTGGTCGTCCCGAAAGAGTGCATCGTCGTAGCCTTTCGCCCGAAAGTTTTGCCAGAAGTGTAACCAGGCTTCTGCGGGAACGGCGTAAAGTTTCGTTCTGGGACCAGTGTCGCTCTCGAGATGTAGTGTTATATTTCCGTGAGGTGACAGGACGACGCCTTCATCGGCAAGTTCGACGTTGCGCCAATCACCATCGGAGAGTTCACGTTTTAAAGCTAGCCCGCGCGGACCGAAGAGTTCTGGGTTTTCTGATAGAAACTTCTTGGTTAGTCTCAGCCCGTCGTAATTGGCTCCGGGAATCTCCTGAAGCTGCTCCGTTGCCTTTGCCGATGCCTTGGTTTGGGGATATAGGTTGATGACCTGCCTTAAATAGGCTCGTTTATCGACTTGGCGAGGGCTAGCTTCAGCCCTCGCCAAAAGATTGCCCGCCGCATCTTCGCGGAGGTTTGGGATTTTATCTTCGAGCCCGGCCATTTTGTAGTAGGAGATGGCTTTGTCTATTTTGCCTTCTCTTGCGTAGGCATTGGCCAGTATGGCGTAAATTTCGGGTGATCGGTCTTCTGGATCTGTCTCCAATAAGTATTTCTCTCCCTCGTTGATTATACCTTGTCGAGAAACTGCTTGACCGGTCATCACGTGCCAAAGTTTCCCGAGCGTCTGGATCATGGTCAGAGCGCCAAAAGTTGCCGCTCCCATGAGACCTTCCGTCCCTAGCTGTAGACCCGCTACTACAAGGTTGTCTTTTACGAATCCGCTGCCCGGGAGTAAATAGGTCAGGGTTTCTTTGCTGTGTTCCCACTCGGCCTGCTTTACGCGGGATAATGCTAATTCGCCGGGGGACGCGCTTTTTTGACTTATAGAAGAGTAGTGCTCCAAGCGTTTTTCAACCTTTTTGATGCCGGCTTTCGCCTCTGGGTGTTCTTCGTCAATCAATAAGGCCAACTGATAGTGAAAATTTGATTTCCAATATTCCTCGTTTTTGAATGCGGCGTTCGCTTTGTCGAGTTCGGCCTGAATTAAGGCCTTTCGCCGTTTCTCGTCTAAGGATTCAATTTTTTTCCGGACCTCTGGTGCTCGTGGGTCCTGCGGAGAGCGGCTCAAAAACAGTTGATACAGGGCTAGCGCTTTACGCTCGCGGGCGCTCGGGCCAGATTTGGTCCCTACGCTGGAAATTACGCCTTGAGCCGAATAAGGGCTAGGCGAAGCGGGTGCTCCCAAAAAGAGACGGGCTACGTCGAACGTAGAGAGTATCCAGTTGAAAACGCGAGCGACACGATATCGTTTTTCTGAAGCGTAAAGTTTGTCGGCTTTCTGTAAAAGTGCATCCGCTGTATCGTCCATTTCCACGACTGGAAGCTGACTCTGAGCGTCCTCTGTTCCTGTTGTTGGAGAACTACGAAAGAGTAGGGCGCGAGTTAACGGGGTAAGGCCCGTCGCAGCGTAACCTTCTTGCTCGAGCTTAAAATCATGGTTATCCAAGCGGACTAGACTCCGTCGAACTCCTTCAGGATTGTCAAGGAAACCATCAATGATGGCATCAGAAACCGTCTCTCCCACTTCATCAGGAAAGTAACGGTCCGGCGGGAGCGGGGGGACGAAGGGGTTATACGTTGGCAGGAACTCTGTCACCCTTCGTGCGAGGGGATCGTTGAAATCGCGTGCGGAGAGAGGTGCGGCAATTAAAAAGACGGCAACCGCGATTCCATGGAGTACTAGCCGGGCGAGTCGGCATTGTTTAGGCATCGGTAGTGTATCAATAGCCCAATCGTTTAATCCGTGCCATGTATGACTGGAGCGCGCCTAATTTGTTTTGCGCTTCGAGTTTTTCTATCACGCCGTCCTCTTGCGATATTTTTGCATAATGTTGGAGGGCCGCGCTTCCAAGTGATTCAAAGATCTCCGCGTCGTACCGTAGAGTCTCGGGATCGTTTTGTGCAACATAGTCACGCGCGAGCCTAACATAGAAATCTGCTAATTCCAGGCGGTACCGAAACCTGTTTTTACTCTCGTGATGTTTATCCAGTAGTTGCTGGTAGGCCAAGAGCACGCTTTCGTTACCGTCAACTATGCGGTACCGATTGAGTTCTAGGAAGGTTACTTTTGCACGGTCCAAGAACTCTTCCTCTTCCAGAGCCAGGCCTTCGTAAGGTGTGTCACTATATTGTTCGGCCAGCGAGCGCCACGTTGTCCCTTGTTTTTCCAGCTCGTTCACGTACTCCACGGCGGTTGTCGCATTCGGCGTACTATTTTTTAGGGTTTTGAATTCTAGCAACGCGGCAACCGCCGTTGTGGCCTTATCTTGAAGTCGATTCGTACTCTCTGAGACTTTGGCAAATTGGGCAACGGCGGAATCATATGCGTGGAGGCCCTCATAGGCACGGCCGCGGGTGAATGCAATGATCATCGGGTAAGCGCCCGGGTGTCGGGCCTCGTAGTCGAGGAGACGGCTAAGTGTCGCCTTGTGGACATTAGCCCCCGTAATGTCCTTGGGTAGGGGAAAGCGATAGGTATCCTTGTCCGCGAGGCGCTGGAATTCCGCTACGGCTTTCAATAAGTCCTCTTCCGTTTGATATTGCGAAATGACGTCCGCGCTGGAAGAGTCCGGGGAAATGCCTGGAACCCAGTTTAGCCAACCCGTCGATGCTGAATTGGCCTTATGCGCGATTGGTGGCAGGGATGTTAGTTTCTCATTCCCGGTCGAAGGGGTAGGGTCATGTGAGTCCGGAAAATCACGGACGGATTCAACGGCTGCCCGCGGAGGCTCAGAAGTTGGTACACCGGTGTCGTCAAACCGTGCGAGAAAATCCCAAGCCAATTCGGCCTCTGTGTCGTTGTAGGATTGGCTTTGTGTTGTACCTCGATTTTCCGATGTGTTCGTCGGTTCGGCGGGAGGTTGCGATCGAACCAAAGGCCGCGGGGGCGGCGGAGCTGATCTATTTCGCCCAGCGCAAGCGGCAAGCAGGATAGTGCATAGCAACACGTACGTAAGAGGAGAGCCGACAAACCAGGCCGTTGTAAAGTAGGAGCGTTGTTCCGAGTTGCGGGAAAGCATGGTTCTTTGTGGGTAGTCCCCGGTACAAAGGTGAAAAGCCAGTGTAGTCTGTTTTGTCTTCGGAGACCCCACTGTTTTCCGCAAGGAACGAGGAGCGAAAAGTTGTTGTCTTTTGCGTATAATAGAAAGGATGAAGGGTATGCAATTTGCTAAATGGTCAAAAGATCGACCTTACCATGAATTGTCATGTCCGATGTTCCTATGTTCCTCTCGCTGTCATTCGGTGAACTTTGTAGAGTCGGGGAGGGACTCTACGAGATCTGTGCGGTCCACGGGTGGTCAGCTTGCTTCCAGTTCTTTTTTACGCCCGAGTGCGTCATCAAAGACGATAGCTGGTACATTGTTGTTGTGGTCAAATTCCATCGAGTATGTTGCCCGGCCTTGTGTGAGCGAGCGTAAGGCGGTCGCATAGCCAAACATTGCCGCAAGTGGGACATGCGCGGTAACGGTCCTTTGGCCGCTGCCTCTTTCGCCGAGTTCCGTTACTTTTCCGCGGCGGGATTGAAGATCCCCCATTGCGGTGCCCATGTACTCTTCAGGGACGACGACTTCCACTTCCATCATTGGTTCGAGAAGCACAGGCTTGGCTTTTCCTACAGCGGCTTTGAAGCCCATCGAGCCTGCCATGTGAAAGGCTATCTCGGAAGAGTCTACTTCGTGGTAGTTCCCATCGTAGAGCGTAACTGTAGCATTCAGTAGCGGGTACCCGTAAGTCACGCCGTTTTCTGCTGCTTCGCGCACGCCTTTTTCGACGGAAGATATGTACTCCCGTGGAATAGCCCCACCCCGAATTTTATCTACGAAAACTAGTCCCTCGTTATTGTTGGGTTCAATTTTTAGGTAAACGTGCCCAAATTGGCCTCGTCCTCCCGTTTGGCGCACGTAGCGTCCTTCCGCATTGGCCTCTTTGGTAATCGTCTCGCGATAGGAAACTTGGGGGGCCCCGGTGTTTACTTGGACTTTAAATTCTCTTACCAACCGGTCAAGGATTACTTCGAGGTGCAATTCACCCATTCCGGACAAAATTGTCTGGCCGGTTTCGGGATTTGTTTGGATTACTAACGTCGGGTCTTCAGAAGAAAGCCTTTGAAGTGCCATTCCTAGTTTTTCCGAATCAATTTTCGTTTTTGGTTCAATCGCCACTGAAATAACGGGCTCCTTAAAAGAGATAGATTCTAGGAGCATAGGGTGGAGTTTTTGTGAAATGGTATCGCCTGTAGTGAAATTTTTGAGTCCGACGCTAGCGGCGATATCTCCTGCAGCTGCGGAATCTAAATCTTCTTTTTTGTCGGCGTGCATGCGTACTAAACGTCCGATA
>CAYNPP010000062.1:0-1102 GCA_964399095.1 uncultured bacterium
GAAATTAGAATAATAGAAGATAATTCAGAGATAATATATATATCTGAATCAAGATTATATAATTGATATTTATTTTGAATATAAGATAACAGATAAGCAAAAAATACTCCAAGAGACAATGAGATGATTGATAAATAAAAATTTATATTAATAGCCATTTTTTTTAGTATTCTTTTATCAACGCCTAGTAATCTAAGAGTTTTAAATGAATTAGTTTTATCATATAATATCAACCAGGTAGTAGATATTTGATATAATATAGATAGCAATAATACAAATACTAAAATCAACTTAATTGGATTACTAAAAATATTTAACCACATAAGGATTGCAGAATTATTATCACTCTCTCTCCAAGAGATTACATTAAATTTATTATATTTATTTATTTTTGTTTTATCATTATAAATTTTCTTAATAGCTAAGATTTCATCATCTGAAATGTTTTCAATTATAACACCATCAAAATTATCTTTTTCATGAGGATAAAGTTCTAAAAAATTACTGTAATCAAGAAAGATTACATTTTTATTAAAAGAATTTATTTTAGTGCTATAGAGACTAGCTATTTCCATATTTATAGCCTTTAATACTCCATTTTCAAGCATTTCTTCTATATTAAAAATATTAATATTCTTATTTTCAATCTTATTATAAAGATAATGACTTAGAATTGGATAATAGTTGCTATCAAGATTTTCATGTAATTTAAAATTATATATTTTATCGGGTGTAGTATCTAGAAATGAATAGACGATAACTCCTATAGATGATTCTGCATTTTTAATCATTGCATTTGATTTTACATATCTACTGATAATTGCGTCACTGCTTAGTTCTGAACGAAGATAGAAAATCAATGAATCACATTCATCTAATGTGAGATAGGAACCCATAATATTATTTATTTCAACATCAGGATAGATATTTGAAATTTCTTTTTCAACATTATGGCTATACGATCGAGATGTGCCAATTACAAGTAAAGATATAGCTATAGCAGTAGCAAATGTTGTTACTGATAAAACTATAGATATATTAGTTGAAGATAATTGTTTCTTAGAAAGAATAAATCTTAATGAAATATCAAATAAATTCATTG